>DAHUXO010000312.1 GCA_027307095.1 Betaproteobacteria bacterium
GTTCAAGGCCCGCATCGTCGATGGCCGTCGACGGGTTCGCGTAGCCTTCGATCTGCGTCTGGCACAGCGCGAGCAGGCGATCGGCGTCGTCGAGATCGAGCATGCGCAGTGCGCCGCGGATCTGCTGGCTGTCCTTGGCCAGGCCGGAAAGGTCGCCGCGCTTCGAGTTGTCGCGGAAGAACGCGTCGAGCACCTGTTCCATGCGGCGCAGGTTCGCCTGCACTTCGCGCATCACCTGCGAGAGCAGCGCGCGCTCCTGTGCTCGCCTCGACATCTCGTCGAGTACGGGCGCTCCGGCTTCGGCCTCGCGCCCCGCCTGCGCCGCGTCCAGCCGCGCCAGCATCGCATCGACCTGCTTGGCGAAATCCGGCGACAGATTCGTGTAGTTCTCGAACGCGCTTTCGGTGAGCAGCAGCGCGGTCGCGAACTCCATCGCGAACGGCTCGGGCACCCCGGCTTCGGGCATCTGCTCGAGGAGCGATGCGAGCGTGGCGGTGAGCCTGGCGAGTGCCGGGGGTCCGATCTCGCCGGCCTTGGCGTCGACCGCCGCCATCGTCTGCCTGAGCCTGGCGAGGACGTCGGCCCGGCCGGAGGCGGCCTTGAGCCACGCGTCCTTGGCGCTCGCGACCTGCTCGCGAGCCTCGCGCAGGATCGGCTGCAGCCTGACGACGTCGGCGCTGAGGGCCTCGGTCGAAGGAATCAGCTCCGCCAGCCGGTAGGCGCGCTGGATCGCCTCGACCTGCTGCGATCCCGGCGCGCTGATCGCCACGAAATACAACACCTCGCGGCGCAGCCGATCGGAGACCTTGGCGCTGCCTTCGGTCACGCGCCGGATCTGCATGTCGACCCGCGCCACCAGCTGCTTCGCACCGAAGCTCTTCTCGAGCAGTTCGAGATCGAGCGATTCCAGGAACGCCCCGACCGTCCACCAGAACGCGCGCAGGTTCGGCTGCGTCGTGACGTCCTCGATCGCCGCGATCGCCTCGCGCATCGTGGGGCCGCCCGCTGCCTTGCCGCGCAGCCATTCGAGCAGGCCGCGCTGATAGTCGCGCCGCTGCTTCAACAGGTACGACGTGAGGTTCGCCGCAGGCATGATCTCGCGCGGCGTCGTGCGCGGAGGGCGCACGTCGAGGTCGGGATAGAACAGGTCGGCGGGCGACGAGGACTCGAGGCCCCGTGCCTTCTGCATCGCCTCGTACTCGGGAAAGAGCTTGAGCGGCACCGGCATGGCGCCGTTGGCGATCTCGTCCAGGAACACCTGCAGCCTGCGACAAGCGCGATCGATCCGGTCGATGATCCCGGGTGCGTCGACGACCGGCAGCTCGTCGATGCGCGTGAGCAGCCGCTCGATCTCGTCGGTGTAGGCGGTGACGGCATCGAGGCCGACCATCTGGATCGCGCCGGCGGCCTGGTGGATGTGCGAGCGCGCGTGCTTGAGCGACGCGGCGTCGGAGAAATTTCCGCGAAAGGCCGCGAGCGCCTCGATGCCGCGCGCAAGCGCCTGATCGATCTCGCCGTGGACCCACGACAGCGGGCCCAGGTCGAATTCTCGTGCGGATTCAGTGGACACGGCGCAAGGGCTCCCCGATCGACGTCGTCATCACACCTTGAACCCGGCAACCGAGCTGCGCAGCTCGGCGGCGAGCTTGGTCAACTGGCCGATCGACACGTTGGTCTGTTTCGTGCCCTCGGTCGTCTCTTCCGAGATGCGCAGGATGCCCTGCATTCCGCGCGTGACGTCGGTCACCGACTCCGATTGCGTCTGGGTCTGCGCCGAGATCTGCCCGATCAGCTCGGCGAGCTCGCGCGAGACGCGCTGGATCTCGGCGAGCGCCTGGCCGGCCGCGTCGGAAAGCTTCGCGCCCTCGACCACACCCACCGTCGATCTCTCCATCGCGACGACCGCATCCTGCGTGTCGGCCTGAATCGTCTTCACGATCGCCTCGATCTGCTTGGTCGCCTCGCCGGAACGCTCGGCCAGCCGCTGCACCTCCTCGGCGACCACGGTGAAGCCACGGCCCGCCTCGCCGGCCGACGCAGCCTGGATCGCGGCGTTGAGCGCCAGCACGTTCGTCTGCTCGGTGATGTCGGAGATCAGCTCGACGATCTCGCCGATCTCGAGCGAGGATTCGCCGAGGCGCTTGATGCGCTTCGACGTCTCCTGGATCTGCGTGCGGATGTCGTTCATGCCCGCGATCTGGTCCTGCACCGCGTTCCCGCCCTTCTCCGCGGCGGCGAGCTGCACCTGCGCGACCTTCGCCGACTGGGCGGCGCTATCGGCGACTTCGTTGATCGATTGGGCCATCGTAAGCACCGATGCCGATGCCTGCTGGATCTCGCGGTTCTGGTTCTGCGACGCCTCGTACAGCCGGTTCGAGATCGCCTGCGTTTCCTGCGTCGCCTTGGTCACCTGGTCAGTCGCCGAGTTGATGCCGCGCACCAGCGTGCGGAGCTCCTCGATCGTGAAGTTGATCGAGTCGGCGATCGCACCGGTCACGTCCTCGGTCACCGACGCCTGCACGGTGAGGTCGCCGTCGGCGAGATTCCCCATCTCGTTCAGAAGACGGAGAATCGCTTCCTGATTGCGCTTGTTCTCGTGCTCGCTTTCCTGCGCGCGCGAGCGGACGTCGTCGAGGAACGCCCTTGCGATCAAGGCCAGGGTCGCGAGGGCGAGCAGCGCGAAGAGCCCCAGGAGGCCGAGCGAGAAAGCGCGCGGCCTGCCGCCGGACTGGTAGGCGTCGGCGAGTTGCGTCGTGTCGGTCAGCAGCGGCTCTGCCTCGCTGTTGATGTTGCGCGCGGCCTGCTTGGCGACCACCAGGTTCTTCATGTTCGCCTGGATCGCGTTGACACCGGCCTCGTAGGGGGCGAAGCGCTTGCCGCGCTCGGCGAGCGTGGCGCGCGCATCGTCGGAGCGCGGAGCATTGAGCTTCAGCGCGTCGCTTCCCTTGGCGAGACCGTTCAGCACGTCGTGGAACGTCGTCGCGTCCTTGCCGAGCACGAACGCGGTTTCGGGATCGATCTCGTCGGCGGAAGCCAGCATGCTGGCGTTCTTCGCGATCCGCTGCGACAGCATTGCGAGCTGGTTCGCATAATCGACTTCGCGCGCGGACCCGCCACCCTGGCCGATCTGCTGCGCCGCCTGCTGGGCGAGCTCGAGCAGCCCGCCGTTGCCGCGGCTGATCGCGCTCAGGCCGCTGGCAAGGGAGGTGAGGCTGCGCTCGTTCTCGACGAGCTCCTTCGCCGCCGCGTCGACGCGCTGCCAGCGCGTCCGGATCGAGGACAGCGTCTCGTTCGCCGCCGGATTCTGCGTCGCATCGAGCACGACGCCCTTGAACGCGCCACCGTTCACCAGTGCGTCGAGATCGGTCCTGAAGCGTTCACGGCTGTCGCGGACGGCTGCGAACGCGTTCGCCTGCCCCTGCGCAGCGAGCGCCGCGCCGCGCGCCAGCCGTTGCGAGAGCATCTGCATCTCGGTCGCCGTCGACACACGCAGCGCCTGCTGCGAAGTGGCGCGACTGTCGAGGAACAGCATGAACGCGGCGAGCGCGACGAACAGCAGCGTCAGTGCCCCGAGCAGCTGGAACTGCCTGACGACCGGCATGTTGCCGATGATCGGGAGCTTCGACGGCACCGGCGCCGCGTTGGCCGCGACGCGCAACTGCTCCATCACCGACATCGACGCCAGCGGATCGTAGGTCTCGGTCGATGATGCGATCATCCGGACCTGGGTCGTCGGCGGGTCGAAGTCGATGTTCTCGGCTGGCGGCGCATCGGCGCCGAACAGCCTGGGCATACGCAGTGCCATAGATCCTCCGGATTCGTCCACGGGACCGGCAAGACCGGGCCCCGCCCCTCAGGTGCTGACCTGCAGGAACGCAGGGTCGCGCGCGAGGGCGCCGAGATCGATTTCCTGCCAGGCGTTGCCTTCGGCATCCGCCCAGCGCTGTGCATACCATTCCGGCGCATCGGCCCCCGCCGGCGCTGCCGCGAGCTCGGCGAGATTGCGCAATCCCGCCACGCGCTCGACGACGATCCCCGCGTTCAGCTCCCCGGTCCGCGAATTGAACAGGATCAGGCGCGCGAGCGACCCGATCGCGACCGGGTCGTGGCCGAGGAACGCAGCGAAGTCGACGACGCTGTAGAGGCTCCCCCGGACGTTCGCCAGCCCCAGGAACCAGCTCCGCGTCAGCGGCACCTTCACGATCGGCGGCACGGCGATCACCTCGCTGGCATCGGCGAGGCGCAGCAGCCACCGCTCGCCGGCGCAGACGAGGCCGAGCCGGGACGACTCGACCTGCGCCGCGGTCTTGGCGGCGAGCCGGGACGCGAGTTCCTTCTGGAACGAGCGAAGGTCGAGGCGGGCGGCGCGAGTCATTTCGGGCGTTCTGGCGGCGTCAGCCGAGTGAAGTGATCTTGGCCAGCAGCTCGTCGCGGACGACAGGCTTGACGACATAGTCTCGGGCGCCCTGGCGCAGTCCCCAGATCTTGTCGGTTTCCTGGCTCTTGGACGTGCACATGATGACGGGAATCGACCGCGTTTCGGGATCGCGGCTGATGGCGCGCGTCGCCTGGAAGCCGTTCAGTCCCGGCATCACGACGTCCATCAGGATCAGGTCGGGCTTGCTGCTGCGCGCCTTCGCGATCGCGTCCTCCCCGTTGTCAGTCGCCAGGACCTCGTAGCCGGCCTTGGTCAGCATGTCCTGCAGCGCATGGCGCTCGGTCGGCGAATCGTCGACGATCAGGATCTTCCGGATGCTGCTCATGGGGCCTGCCTTCCGTTCGGCTTCGGACCGAACCTGCGCCACGACGGCGCGCGCAGTGATGGGATCGCTCATCGGGTGACCTTCGCGCCGCGCAAGCCGGCATTCGCCTCGGGAGGACGCTTTCCGATCATGCCGCCGCCGCGCTGCAGTGGGCCGCGACCGCCTTGAGCAGGCTTTCCTTGGTGAAAGGCTTCGTCAGGTACTGGTCCGACCCGACCATCCGGCCGCGGGCGCGGTCGAACAGGCCATCCTTCGAGGAAAGCATGATGACGGGCATCGTATGGAAGCGGCTGTTCTTCTTGATCAGGGCGCAGGTCTGGTAGCCGTCGAGCCGCGGCATCATGATGTCGACGAACACGAGATCCGGCTGGTGGTCCGCGATCTTGGCCAGCGCGTCGAAACCATCCTCGGCCAGGATGACGGTGCAGCCCGCCTGCAACAGGAAGATTTCCGCGCTGCGGCGGATGGTGTTCGAGTCGTCGATCACCATCACCTTGATGCCCTGCAGCGGGTTACGGCCCGGGGTTTCGGTTGCCATTCGCGTCTCGTGGCTTGGTCGTGCGGTCGTCGCACCGCATGGGACCTGAGCCGAGTCTGCCATGGCTCAAGCGGGTTGACTAGAGCATAAACCTTGCCGGAATAGGCTGCGAAACCCGAATCTGACGAAAACGCAACAGGAACGACAAATTTCCCGAGGCGGCCCTGACGCGGCACGGCAGGGTATGCCGCAACGCGGCGGGCGACGGGGCCCTCGGTCAGCCCCCGAGAAACATCCGATACGCGGGGTTTGCCGATTCGTCGACGCAGTCGTAACCCAGGCGGTCGAGAAAACGCCGAAACTTGGCGCCATCGCGGGGCGGGACCTGCATGCCCACCAGCACGCGGCCATAGTCGGCGCCGTGATTGCGGTAGTGGAACAGGCTGATGTTCCACCCGGCGCTCATGCTGTTCAGGAAGCGCATCAGCGCTCCGGGCCGCTCCGGAAACTCGAAACGGTAGAGGATCTCGTGCTCGGCGGCCGGCGCGTGTCCGCCGACCAGGTGGCGCACGTGCAGCTTGGCCATCTCGTTGTCCGACAGGTCGTAGGCCTCGATGTGCCTGCGCTCGAGTTCGGCGAGCAACTGATCGGTCTCCTGCCGGTTCGCGACCTCGATGCCGACGAACAGGTGGGCGACCTTCGCGTCGGCGTACCGGTAGTTGAATTCGGTGACCGAGCGCTTGCCCAGCAGTTCGCAGAATTCCCGGAAGCTGCCCGGGCGCTCGGGGATCGAGACCGCGATGATCGCCTCGCGCTTCTCGCCGAGCTCCGCGCGCTCGGCCACGAAGCGCAGGCGATCGAAGTTCATGTTCGCCCCGCAGGCGATCGCCGCGTAGGTCCGGTCCCTCGTACCTTCCCGCTCGACCCAGGCCTTGACGCCGGCGATCGACAGTGCGCCCGCGGGCTCGAGGATCGAGCGCGTGTCCTCGAAGACGTCCTTCAGCGCCGCGCAGATCGCGTCGGTGTCGACCAGCACGATGTCGTCGACGTACTTGCGGGCGAGGCGGAACGTCTCCCTGCCGACCTGCCGAACCGCGACGCCGTCGGCGAACAGGCCGACGTGGGGCAGCCGCACGCGGCGTCCCGCCGCGAGCGAGCGCGCCATCGCATCGGAGTCCTCGGGCTGCACCCCGATGATCTTCACTTCGGGCCGCACGCGCTTCACGTAGGCGGCGATGCCGCTCACCAGGCCCCCGCCGCCGATCGCCACGAAGATCGCGTCGAGGGGTGCCTGCCACTGCCGGAGGATCTCCATGCCGATCGTTCCCTGTCCGGCGATGACATCGGGATCGTCGTAGGGATGGACGAAGCTCGCGCCCGAGCGCTTCTGCAGCGCCTGTGCCTTGTCGTAGGCGTCCGAATAGGAGTCGCCGTGCAGCACGACCTTGGCGCTGCGCGACTCGACGGCCGCGATCTTGATGTGCGGCGTGGTGACCGGCATGACGATCGTCGCCGTGCAGCCGAGCCTCTGCGCCGCCAGCGCGACGCCCTGCGCGTGGTTCCCCGCCGACGCCGCGATGACCCCGCGCGCACGCTCGGCATCGGACAGCTGCGCCATCTTGTTGTAGGCGCCGCGCAGCTTGAACGAGAACACGCTTTGTTGGTCTTCGCGCTTCAGCAGGATGCGATTGCCCAGCCTGCGCGACAGCGTCGGCGCGAGCTCGAGCGGGGTCTCGACGGCGACGTCGTACACCTTCGCGGTCAGGATCTTCTGCAGGTAGTCGACGGCCATCGGACGGAGCGCGCAAACCCGGACGGGGCAATCCGAAAGCCTAGCAGACGGCGCGCGCAGCCATCGCCGCGCCTGCAAGCCGCCGGTCAGGGGCGGACGTCGGCAACCTCCGCCGCTTCGGTGTCGCATCCTCGGAAGCCACGCAGCCGGGCGCCCAGCGTCGCGACGACGCGATGCGCAGCCACCGCGGCTTCCGGCGAAACGCCGAAGCAGCGCGACGGGTCGCCGGATACGTCGATCTCGGCGAGCGTCTGGCCCACCGCCACCCGCGCACCGCGCGCGGCCAGCCCGCGCAGCACGCCTGCCGCGGGCGCGAGCACGGCAATGCCGGAGATTTCCCCCAGCGGCTCGCCGCGCTCGACCCGCTCGGCGATCCGATGCCGCGTCAGGAAGCGACCGGATCGCAGCGCGTCGATGCGTGGCGCGAGCGACTGCGGGCGCGCGATCGCCCGGCTGTCGATGAACGCCGCGGGCCGCAGCGCGCCGGCGACCCCCTGCAGCGACCAGGTGGTCGCGGCGATCGTGTCACCGCGATCGAGCACGGCGGGGATGCTCTTGACCGACGCGCAGAAACAGGCATCGACGTCGACCAGCGTCGCGCCGCCGACATACCAGGCGTCGGCATAGCACATGCCACGCTGGGGCCACGGCGGGTCGGCGGCGTCGATCAGCACGACCGCCGCGCCGCCGCGATTCAGGCCGCGCGCAATTGCCGATCCGACGTCATCGCATCCGACGACGACGACGACCGGCCGGTCGTCGCAACGCCGATGACCTGTCATGCGGCTGGACCCTTTCGGTGGCGATCGGGCTTCGCGCGGGAATCGCGCCGACCCACGCCGGATCATCGGCGGCGCAGGCTACATGCGGATGACAGCGTTACCCCCGGCGCCCTGCACCGGACGTTCCTCTGCCCGGTGCGCGGAGCTCCGTGCTCGTGCTCGGTGTCGGCGATCGTGCTTGGTGTCGCCGATCGTCGATCGGGGCAGCGGAGCGGGACGGGGCGCCGCGCCCGAAGTCCGTGGACGCCGGCCCGCGGGTCCCGGTGCGCC
>DAHUXO010000205.1 GCA_027307095.1 Betaproteobacteria bacterium
CAACGGGACCTACGACCAGCTGATCCTCGATGCGTTGATGGCCGAGAAGAATGCGGAGATCGCGTTTTCGCCGGGTTTCCGCTGGGGGACGACGCTGCTCCCCGGCGATCCGATCCGCTACGAGCGGCTTCTCGACCAGACAGCCATCACCTACCCGTACGTCACCGTAACCAGGATGACCGGCGATACGATCAAGACCATCCTCGAGGACGTTGCCGACAACCTGTTCAATCCCGATCCCTATTACCAGCAGGGTGGCGACATGGTGCGCGTCGGCGGCATGCGCTACGCGATCGACCCCACCGCGCTGATCGGCAAGCGGATCACGCGGATGGAGCTCGACGGCAAGCCGATCGACGCGAACAGGCAGTACACGGTCGCCGGTTGGGCGCCGGTCTCGGAGGAGGCGCGCGACGCCGGCCTCGAGCCGATCTGGGATGTCACCGCGCGCTGGCTGCGCGCGCAAAAGATCATCGAGCCGCGCAAGCTCAATCTGCCGAAGATCGTCGGGATCACCACCGATCCCGGCATGGCATCGTAATTGGCCCAGAGCTGTAATGTTCCTTTTCCCGCGGCCGGAGTCCGGTGCGGACCCGCGGGCGAATCATTGCAGCTCTGACTCCAATTACCTGACGGTCACGCGCGCGAACCTGCGCTTGCCCGCCTGCACGACCACCGTCGTGCCCGACGCGACGATCAGCGACTTGTCGGCGACGACGTCGCCGTCGAGCTTCAATCCCCGCTGCTGGATCAGCCGCAGTGCGTCCGACGTCGATGCGACGATCCCCGCCTGCTTGGCGAGCTGGGCGATCGGCATCCCTGCGCCCGCGGCATGCAGTGTCACCTCAGGGATGTCGTCGGGGAGGGCCCCTTCGCGGAAGCGTGCATCGAACTCGGCGAGCGCCGCATCGGCCGCCCGCCGTGAATGGAAGCGCTCGATGATTTCCTGCGCGAGCATCACCTTGGCGTCGCGGGGGTTGCGACCCTCCGCGCATGCGCGCCGCAGTGCCGCGATCTGGCCCTCGGAGCGGAACGACAGCAGCTCGTAGTAGCGCCACATCAGCGTGTCGGAGATCGACATCAGCTTGCCGAACATCGACGCAGGTGCCTCGGTGATCCCGACGTAGTTGTCGAGCGATTTCGACATCTTGTTGACTCCGTCGAGTCCCTCGAGCAGCGGCAAGGTCAGGATGCATTGCGGCTCCTGGCCGTAATGCCGCTGCAGCTCGCGGCCGACGAGCAGGTTGAATTTCTGGTCGGTGCCGCCCAGCTCGACGTCGGCATTCAGGGCGACCGAATCGTAGCCCTGCGCCAACGGGTAGAGGAACTCGTGGATCGCAATGGGCTGCCCGGACTTGTAGCGCTTGGCGAAGTCGTCGCGCTCGAGCATCCGGGCGACCGTGTATTTCGCCGCGAGACGGATCATGCCGTCCGCGCCCAGGGGAGAGAGCCACCTGGAATTGAAGGCGACCTCGGTCTTCTCGCGGTCGAGGATCAGGAACACCTGGTCGGTGTACGTCTTCGCGTTGGCGTCGATCTCCTCCCGGGTAAGCGGCGGCCGGGTGACATTGCGT
>DAHUXO010000342.1 GCA_027307095.1 Betaproteobacteria bacterium
GCAATCGCCGATCCGACGTCATCACATCCGACGACGACGACGACCGGCCGGTCGTCGCAACGCCGATGAGCTGTCATGTGGCTGGACCCTTTCGGTGGTGATCGGGCTTCGCGCGGGAAACGCGCCGACCCATGCCGGATCATCGGCGGCGCAGGCTACACGCGGATGACAGCGTTACCCGCGGCGCCCTGCACCGGACGTTCCTCTGCCCGGTGCCCGGTGCTTCGTGCTCGTGCTTGGTGTCGGCGATCGTCGATCGTCGATCGGGGGCAGCGGAGCGGGACGGGGCGCCGCGCCCGAAGTCCGTGGACGCCGGCCCGCGGGTCCCGGTGCGCCATCGCTCGAGAACATCCTGCCATGGATGTTCCTATCGGGCTCGCTCGTCGCACCACCCGCAACGGCCGGCACTGCCACGGGCGCTACACCCGTCCCGTTCCGCTGCCCCGATGCGCCGGCGTCGACCCGCGAAATCAGGTCTGACCCCGATTTCCTGACCCCAATTTCCGGATTCCTGCTGCCGCGCCGAATGGCGCGCGGTGACGGGCGTTCGCCCGAGGCGCACGCTCCACGCCAGTCAGCGCACGCCCCACGCCATAACGAGCTCCGGGACGGGCGCCGAATGGCGCCGAAGCCGGCAAGCTTGTCCGCGCTCGCGGCGCGTCAGAGGTAATCCGGGCTGATCACCGCCTTCAGGACCACCCCCGAGCCCTCTTCGCCCGAGCGGTTCGAGAACCACCAGACCGCGCCCTTGCGCACCGGCCACCATGCCTGCTCGCCGGACAGCAGGGCGGACGCGACCAGCCCCAGCGTCGGTTGGTGTGCGACGACGAGCGCGCTCTCGCGGGCGTCGGGCCAGTTGGCGGCGCCGAGAACCGCCTCGGGGCTCGCGCCGGGGCCAAGGTCGGGCAGCGTCTTGAACTTGCGCTTCAGCGGCAGCACCGTCTGCTGGCACCGCAACGCCGGCGAGACCAGCACGCGGCAGGTGTCGGGCAGGTGCCGGTCCAACCACTGCGCGACCCGCTCGGCCTGCTTGGCGCCCTTGGACGTCAGGCGCCGCTCGAGGTCGGGCCCACCGGGTTCGGCATCGCAGTGACGCCAGAGGATCAAGTCCATCGCCGCAGACTACGCGCGAGGCGGCGACCTGTCATGCGGCCGCGGACGCCTCCGCCGCAAGCCACATGCAGCCGGACTTCGACTCGCGCTGGAGCGCCTCGAGATAGGCCCGGTGGCATGCGGCCTCCTCCGGCGCCACGAGGACCGGGCGGACGACCACGGGTGTTGCCGCGGCGCACTCCCGGACCGTGAGGCCTGGGCCCGGCGTCGGCAGCGCGGGTGCGCCGATGTCGATCGTGAGCGTCTCCTGCCCTCGCGTCATCGCCAGGTAGACCCGGGCGAGCAGTTCGGCGTCGAGCAGCGCGCCATGCATCGTCCGGTGCGCGTTCGATATCCCGAAGCGCTCGCATAACGCATCGAGACTGTTGCGCTTGCCCGGGAACGCTTCGCGCGCCAGCGCGAGCGTGTCCGTGAGCCTCGCGTACAGGGATGCCGACGGCGAAAGGCCGGCGCGCGTGAACTCGGCATCGAAGAAGGCGATGTCGAACGGCGCGTTGTGGATGATCCATTCGGCGCCGCGCGCAAAATCGACGAACTCCTGCGCGATGTCGGCAAAGCGGGGCTTGCCGATCAGGTCGTCGCGCGTCATCCCGTGCACCTCCGTCGCACCGGCGTCGATGTCGCGCTCGGGGTCGACGTGGAAGTGCAGGTGCTCGCCGGTGAGCCGCCGGTCGACGACCTCCACGGCGGCGATTTCGATGATCCGATGGCCCTGCCTGGGGTCGAGGCCGGTGGTTTCGGTGTCGAGCAGGAGCTGGCGCATCTTCCCCTTGTGCGGCATTCCGGTATTTTTCTACTTGCGGTACTTCTGGATCGTCGACTGGATCTCGGCGATCGCCCGCTCGATCTCGTCCTCGGTGAGGTCGCGCGAGCTGCCGCTGCGGTCCGCGAGCGTGAGGGTGTCCTCGATCTCGGTCTCGAATTCGCCTGGCGCGAGCGCATCGGTGGTCGTCGACTGCTCGTCGGTCAGCGTCTCCGGCCCCCAGCGCACGATGATGGCCGACACGTTGTCGCCATCGGGACCGCCGCGTCCTTCCGCCTCGCGCATGATACGCGGCCCGACCGAAAGAATGGGCGTCGACGTCAGCATCGTCGACAACTCGCCGCGCGGATAGACGCTCCACAGGCCGTCGGTGCACAGCACCAGTATGTCGCCGTTCTTCAGCGGCGTGCGCCGCGACAGGTCGATGACCGGATCGACGAGTCCGCCGAGGCAGCTGTAGATCTTGTTGCGATCGGGGTGCACGGCCGCCTCCTCGGCGGAAATGGCACCCTGGTCGACGAGGTACTGCACCTTCGAGTGATCCTTCGTCGACCCGATCAGCTTGCCCTGGCGCAGCAGGTAGAACCGGGAGTCACCAACGTGCGCCCAATACGCCTGGCCGCCCTGCGCCACGACCGCCACGCAGGTGGTCCGGGGCGTCTCCAGCATCGAGAACTGGCTCGCATACGCGCCCAGCGCGGCGTGCGCCCTCAGCATCGTGTCCTGCATGAAGCCCAGC
>DAHUXO010000346.1 GCA_027307095.1 Betaproteobacteria bacterium
CCGGCGCTGTTCACCACCGCGCCGGTGGGGGCGATCCGGAAGATCTATGCGAAGACCGGCTGGACGACCCGCGACGTCGACCTGTTCGAGATCAACGAGGCCTTCGCGGTGGTGACGATGGCGGCGATGAAGGAGCACGGCATCGCCCACGACCGCGTCAACGTCCACGGCGGCGCGTGTGCGCTCGGCCACCCGATCGGCGCCTCGGGGGCGCGCATTGTCGTCACCCTGCTGGGCGCGCTGCGCAAGCACGGCGGCAGGCGCGGCGTCGCGGCGCTGTGCATCGGCGGCGGCGAGGCGACGGCGCTGGCCATCGAGCGGATCGACTGACCATGTTCGCCAACTACCCGCTGTTCCTCGCTGCCTGCGTCCTGCTGGTGCTGACGCCGGGGCCGAACCTGCTCTACCTGATCTCGCGGACGCTGTGCCAGGGGAGGGGCGCGGGTCTGATCTCGCTGGCCGGAACGACCAGCGGTTTCGTCGTGCACATCGTCGCGGCCTCGCTGGGCATCTCGGCGGTGCTGATCGCGGTTCCCGTGCTGTTCGATGCCGTGCGTTTCGCCGGCGCCGCCTATCTGCTGTGGCTCGCCTTCGATTCGGTACGCTCGCGCGGGACCGGCCTGTTCACGCCGCGCTCGCTCGAACCCGAGCCGCCGGCGAAGCTCTTCCGAACGGGGCTGCTGACGAGCATCCTCAATCCGAAGGTCGCGCTGTTCTACCTCGCGCTGTTTCCGCAGTTCATCGTTCCGGAGCACGGCTACGTGCTCCTGCAGTCCCTGGTCCTGGGGGCGACGCAGGTCGCAATAGCGATCGTCGGCGACACGCTGTTCGTGCTCGCGGCTGCCCGGATCTCGCGCTGGCTCGCGGCGCGCCCGCTGTGGATGGCCGTGCAACGCTGGGTGCAGGGCGGCGTGTTCGCGGCGATCGCCGTCAAGCTCGCGCTCACCGAGCGCCGCTAGCGCGATGCTGCTGACCGAAGAACAGCGCCAGATACGCGACACGCTGCGCGCATTTGCGCGCGACGAGCTCGCGCCGCATGCCGCCGCCTGGGACCGTGACCACATTTTCCCGCGCGATGCGCTGCGGATGCTGGGCGAGCTCGGAGCGATGGGAATCGTCGTCCCGGAAGCCTGGGGAGGCGCCGGGCTCGATTACGTGTCGCTCGCGGTGGTGCTCGAGGAGATTGCGGCCGGTGACGGCGCGACGTCGACGATCGTCAGCGTGCAGAACTCGGTCGTCTGCGGGCCTGTCAATGCCTTCGGCAGCGATTCGCAGAAGGAGAAATACCTGCGGCCGCTCGCGCGCGGCGAGCGGCTGGGATGCTTCTGCCTGACCGAACCGCAGACCGGGTCGGACGCAGCGGCGATCACCACGCGTGCCGAACGTCGCGGCGGGCGCTACGTCCTGAACGGCGTCAAGCAGTTCATCACCACCGGTGCGAATGCCGATGTCGCGATCGTGTTCGCGGTGACCGACGGGTCCGCGGGCAAGAGGGGCATCTCGGCTTTCATCGTCGACGCGAATGCGCCGGGCTTCGTCGTCGCGCGGGTCGAGGACAAGCTCGGTCAGCGCGCCTCGGACACCGCCCAGATCGGCTTCGACGACTGCGAGGTCGATGCCGCCAACCTGCTGGGACGCGAGGGGGACGGCTACAGGATCGCGCTCGCGAACCTCGAGAGCGGCCGCATCGGCATCGCGGCGCAGGCGGTGGGCATGGCGCGGGCGGCGCTGGATGCGGCGCTCGCTTATGCGCGCGAGCGCCAGGCGTTCGGCAAGCCGATCGCCGAGCACCAGGCCGTGAACTTCCGGCTGGCCGACATGGCGACGCAGGTCGAGGTCGCGCGCCAGATGGTGTGGCATGCCGCCACGCTGCGCGACGCCGGCCTGCCCTGCCTCAAGGAGGCGTCGATGGCCAAGCTGTTCGCGTCGGAAATGGCCGAGCGGGTCGCCTCGGATGCGATCCAGATCCACGGCGGCTACGGCTACGTCGCCGATTTTCCGGTCGAGCGGATCTATCGCGACGTGCGCGTGTGCCAGATCTACGAAGGCACCAGCGACATCCAGCGGCTGGTCATCGGCCGCGCGCTGACCGGCTGACGCAACATGGCTCCTGCGAAGAAGACCCCGAACCCCGAAACACCGTTCCGCATCGGCGAGCACGTCTCGCGGCGCGTAGGCTTCGATGCGGAAGCGGTCCGGCGCTTCGCGACCCTGTCGGGCGACATGAATCCGCTGCATCACGACGACCGTGCCGCCGCCGCGGGGCCATTCGGCACGCTGATCGTGAGCGGGCCCCACATCGTCGCGCTGATGATGGGGCTCGACGCGACGTTCTTCTCCGAGCACCACGAGGCGCTGGGGCTCGGCTTCGAATTCAGGTTCGTGAAAGCAGTGCCGGCAGGCACGGAGCTGACGCTGGAGTGGGCCGTCGCCGACGCGACATGGAAGGCATCCCTTTCGGGGTATATCGTCACGGCAGAAGGGCGCGCAGTCGACGACGAAGGCGCCGTCTACGTGACGGCGATCGGACGCAACCTGGTGCGCGCCAAGCGCGACGGATCCTGACCATCCTGATGACCGAGACACAGATGAATGCCCCGATCGCCTTCCACTTCGATTTTTCGTCGCCTTACGGTTACATCGGGTCGCAGAAGATCGAGGCCCTCGCGGCGCGGCACGGCCGCAGCGTCGACTGGCGGCCGATGCTCCTCGGTGCCGCTTTCAAGGTGGCGGGCACCGCGCCGCTGACGTCGGTGCCGCTCAAGGGGGACTACAGCAAGCGGGACATCCTGCGCAGCGCACGCTTCCACGGCGTGCCCTTGCGGCTGCCGTCGAAGTTTCCGATCGCGACGCAGGGTCCGGCGCGCATCGTCGTGTGGCAGCGGGGGCACGATGCCGGTGCAGTGCCGCGGCTGGTCGAGGCGCTCTATCGCGCATACTTCGTCGACGACCGGGACATCTCGGATCCCGCGACCGCGGCGGATGTCGCCCGCGGCGCAGGCATCGACGGCGCGGCTGCACGCGCGGCCATCGACGATCCGTCGGTCAAGGAAGCGTTGAAGCGCGACGTCGACGCCGCAATCGGCGCCGGCGTGTTCGGATCGCCGTACGTCGTCGTCGATGGCGAGCCGTTCTGGGGGGTGGACCGCTTCGAGCAGATCGACCGCTGGCTCGAGCGCGGAGGGTTCTGAAGGACGCGATCGACCGGGGCGCCGGCGGGCCCGGCGACTGGCGCGCCGTTGGCGCGCCCGGCGACCGGCGCGACAATGTCCGGGGCTTTCGGGAAGGCGAATGGCCGAATACACGCTGCACTGCTTCGCACAGTCGGGCAACGCCTACAAGGCGGCGCTGATGCTCGAGCTCGCGGGCGCCGACTGGGAGCCACGCTACGTCGACTACTTCGGCGGGGAGACACGCACGCCGGCCTACCGCGCAATCAATGTCATGGGCGAGGTTCCCGTGCTGCTGCACGGCGGCCGCACGCTTTCCCAGTCGGGGGTGATCCTCGAATACCTCGCGGAGACGCTCGGGCGCTTCGGCGCGCGCGACCCCGGGGAGCGCCGCGAGATCCTGCGCTGGCTGCTGTTCGACAACCACAAGCTGACGAGCTACACGGCGACGCTGCGGTTCATGCGCACGTTCGCGAAGGATCCCGATCCGGCGGTGATCGCCGAGTTCCGCCGGCGCGCCGAAGCCGCCTGGGCGATCCTGAACGCGCATCTCGATGGACGCAGCTTCGTCGTCGGCGATCGCGTGACCATCGCCGACCTGTCGCTTGCGGGCTACCTGTTCTGGCCTGAGGAGATCGGCGTCGACTGGAACGATCATCCGCACATCCGCGACTGGCTCGCCAGGCTGCGCGGGCAGGCGCACTGGATGCATCCCTACGCGCTGATGCCCGGGCACCCGCGCCCGCAGGCCGCCTGACGGCGCCCCTTCCACATCGCTGCCGCCCATCCACCGAACGAGACCCCCGGGCAACCGACAGGATCTCCATGCCGACGATCGAATCGAAGCTCTCGCCGCGCGATCCGACGTTCGCGGCCAACCGCGACGCGATGCTGGCGCTTTGCGCAGACCTGCGGGCGAAGATCGCGACGGTCGAGCAGGGCGGCGGTGATGCCACGCGCGCCCGCCACGTCGCGCGCGGCAAGCTCCTGCCGCGCGAGCGCGTGCGCGCGCTGCTCGATCCGGGAAGCCCTTTCCTCGAGTTCTCGCAGCGCGCGGCACTGGACATGTACGGCGACAACATCGCGTCGGCGGGGATCATCACCGGCATCGGCCGGGTCGCGGGCCGCGAGTGCGTCGTCGTCTGCAACGACGCGACGGTCAAGGGCGGGACGTACTACCCGATGACCGTCAAGAAACACCTGCGCGCGCAGGAGATCGCTCGCCAGAACGGCCTGCCCTGCATCTACCTCGTCGATTCGGGCGGCGCCAACCTGCCGAACCACACCGACGTGTTCCCGGACCGCGACCACTTCGGGCGCATCTTCTACAACCAGGCGACGCTCTCCGCCGACGGCATCGCGCAGATTGCCGTCGTCATGGGCTCGTGCACTGCGGGCGGCGCCTACGTGCCCGCGATGTGCGACGAGTCGATCATCGTCCGCGAGCAGGGGACGATCTTCCTCGGAGGTCCGCCGCTGGTGAAGGCCGCGATCGGCGAGATCGTCACCGCCGAGGAGCTGGGCGGCGCGGACGTCCATACCCGCATCTCGGGCGTGGCCGATCATTTCGCGCAGAACGACCATCATGCGCTGGCGATCGCGAGGCGCATCGTCGGGAATCTCAACCGGCGCAAGCAGGTGGACCTCGAGCTCGCCGACCCTGTCCCGCCGCGCTATCCGGCGGAGGATCTCTACGGCGTCATCAACGCCGACATCCGCAAGCCCTACGATGCGCGCGAGGTTATCGCGCGCATCGTCGACGACTCGGCGATGGACGAGTTCAAGGCGCGCTACGGCGCGACGCTGGTCACCGGCTTCGCGAGAATCTGGGGCTACCCGGTCGGCATCGTCGCGAACAACGGCGTGCTCTACTCGGAATCGGCGCTGAAGGGCGCGCATTTCATCGAGCTTTGCGCGCAGCGCGGCATGCCACTGGTGTTCCTGCAGAACATCACCGGCTTCATGGTCGGGAAGAAATACGAAGCCGGGGGCATCGCCAAGGACGGCGCCAAGATGGTGACCGCGGTGTCCTGTGCGCAGGTACCCAAGTTCACCGTGATCATCGGCGGCAGCTACGGCGCAGGCAACTACGGCATGTGCGGCCGCGCCTTCAATCCGCGCTTCCTGTGGATGTGGCCCAATGCGCGGATCTCGGTGATGGGCGGCGAGCAGGCCGCGACCGTGCTCGCGACGGTGCGCCGTGACGGCATCGAGGCGAAAGGCGGGAGCTGGACCGCCGAAGAGGAGGAGGCGTTCAAGGCGCCGATACGCGAGCAGTACGAGCGCGAGGGACACCCGTATTTCGCCAGCGCGAGGCTGTGGGACGATGGCGTGATCGACCCCGCCGACACCCGGCGCGTGCTGGCGCTCGCGATCTCCGCATCGCTCAACCGCCCGATCGAGGCGACGACCTTCGGCGTCTTCAGGATGTGATGGGCAGCACGGCGCGCGACGATTCATCGGCGGATCGCGACGTGGGCGCATTGCCCGCGGACACCTACGACACGGTCGAGCGGGCGCTGCTGCGCGAGCAGGTGCTGCGCTTCGTCGCGCGCGAGGTCGAGCCGCACGCCGACCGGTGGGAGCGCGATGGCAGCGTTCCGCGCGAGGTGCTGCGCAGGATGGGCGAGCTGGGCTGGCTGGGGCTGATGGTTCCGGAGGCCTGGGGCGGCGCCGATGCCGACGCGATCACCAACCATGTCTTCGCCGAGGCGCTGTCGCAGTCGACGTATGGCGGATTCGTCGTCACGGTGCTGGTCCACACCGACATGGCCTCGCCGCACCTCGTGCATGCGGGGACCGACGAGCAGAAGCGTCGCTGGCTGCCGGGCATCGTCAGCGGCGAGGTGCTGACCGCGGTCGCCGTCACCGAGGCCGACGCAGGCTCCGACGTCGCGCGCATCCGCACGAGCGCCAGGCGCGACGGCGACACGTTCGTGCTCGATGGCAGCAAGATGTTCATCACCAACGGCGTCAACGCCGACCTCTTCTTCGTCGCGGCAAGGACCGCGCCGCTGGAGGCGGGCGCGCGTGGCATCTCGATGTTCTGCGTCGAGAGGGGCGCGCCGGGCTTTCGCATCGGGCAGGTGCTCGACAAGTCCGGATGGCGCTCGTCGGACACCGCCGAGCTGGTGTTCGACGGTTGCCGGATTCCCGCGTCGCAGCTGCTGGGCGCCGAGAACCAGGGGTTCCTCGCACTGATGCGCAATTTCCAGCGCGAGCGCCTGGCACTCGCCGCGATGGCGATCGGCAATGCGCGCTCGGCACTGAGGCTTGCGCTCGAGCACGTGAAGAGCCGCCGTGCTTTCGGAGGCGTGCTGTGGGACCGGCAGGCGATCCGGCAGCGCCTCGCGTCGCTCGATGCCCGCACGCAGGCGGCGCGCAGCTTCGCCCTCCATTGCGCGTGGCTGTCGGCACAGGGCCGCGATTGCGTCCGCGAGATGTCGGGGCTGAAGGCGCTGTGCGGCGAGCTCGCGAACGATGTCGCCTACGCCTGCCAGCAGTTCCACGGGGGGATGGGCTATATTCGGGAGACCCCGGTCGAGCGGCTGTGGCGCGACGCGCGAATCCTGGCGATCGGCGGCGGTGCCACCGAAGTGATGCTCGAGGAAGCCGCCAAGCGGCTGTGACTCTGGCGAACGGATCCCGCCCGATGCCCAAGCCTTACCCGAGCCCCCCCTGCAGCGTTTCGGTCCGCGATGCCGTCGCGACGGTGACGCTCGAGCGGCCCGACCTCCACAACGCGTTCGACGAGGTGCTGATTGCGCGACTGACCGGGATTTTCGTCGATCTCGACGACGACCCCGCGGTGCGCGCGGTCGTGCTCGCCGGCGCCGGGAAGAGCTTCTGCGCCGGGGCCGACCTGAACTGGATGAAGCGGATGGCGGCTTTCGGAGCCGATGAGAACCTCGCCGATGCCAGTGCGCTGGCCGCGATGCTGCGGGCCCTCTACTCGCTGTCGAAGCCGACGATCGCGCGCGTGCATGGGGCCGCGTACGGGGGCGGGGTCGGGCTGGTCGCGGCCTGCGACATCGCGATCGGCGCGGCAGAGGCGAGCTTCGCGCTGTCGGAGGCGAAGCTCGGGTTGATCCCCGCGACGATCGGGCCATACGTCATCGAGGCGATCGGCGCGCGGCAGGCCCGCCGGTATTTCCTGACCGCCGAGCGTTTCGATGCGGCGAGGGCGCTGGCGATCGGGCTGCTGCACGAGGTAGTACCCGCGCAGGCGCTCGATGCGCGCATTGGCGAGATCCTGAAGCTGCTGCTGGCGGCGGGCCCGGCGGCCCAGCTCGAGTGCAAGGCGCTGATCCGCGGTGTGGCGCACCGGCCGATCGACGCCGACGTGATCGCCGGCACCGCGCGGCACATCGCTGCGGTCCGCGTGTCCGACGAAGGCCGGGAGGGGATCGCGGCGTTTCTCGGCAAGCGCCCGCCTGCGTGGGCAGCCAAGCCGGGCAAGGGGTGATCCGCGCATGAGCGCACTGTCGCAGCTCGATACCTGGCAGCTCGTCACCATCGCGGCGGCACTCGGCTTCGCGAGCGGACTGCGCCTCTACGCCGTGCTGTTCATCGTCGGGGCGGCCGGCTGGCTCGGCTGGGTGGAACTGCCGCCCGGCCTCGCGATCCTTGCGCATCCGCTGGTGCTCGCAGCCTCGGGTTTCATGTGCTTCGTCGAATTCTTCGCCGACAAGATCCCCGCGGTGGATTCGATGTGGGATGCGGTCCACACGCTGATCCGCATTCCGGCAGGCGCGGCGCTGGCGGCGAGCGTCTTCGGAGGCTCGTCGTCGGCGACCATGCTCGCCGCCGCGATCCTGGGCGGTACGCTGGCCGCAGGCAGCCACTTCACCAAGGCCGGCAGCCGCGTGCTGATCAACACGTCGCCCGAGCCGTTCTCGAACTGGGGAGCGTCGCTGACCGAGGACGTAGCAGTGGGCGGATTGCTGTGGCTCGCGTTCGCGCATCCGGCGGTCGCAGTCGCCGTGCTGGCGCTGCTGGTCGCGCTGGTGATCTGGCTGCTGCCCAGGGTCTGGCGCGCGATCAGGCGCGTGTTCGCGCGGATCTCCGGCTGGTTCGGGCACCCGATGGCGGGGCGCCGATAGTGTTCGACCGGATCCTGATCGCCAATCGTGGGGAAATCGCGTGCCGCATCGCGCGCACCGCCCGCAGGCTCGGCATCGAGACGGTCGCCGTCTACAGCGACGCCGACCTGCGGGCGTTGCACGTCGAGGCCTGCGACGCCGCGTACCGGATCGGCCCTGCGGCGCCGCGCGAGAGCTACCTCGACGGCGACGCGATCATCGATGCGGCACTCGCCGCCGGTGCGACGGCGATCCACCCCGGCTACGGCTTCCTGTCGGAGAACGAGGGTTTCGCTGCGGCCTGCGCCCGAGCCGGTCTGACCTTCATCGGTCCGCCGCCCGCCGCGATCGCCGCGATGGGCTCCAAATCCGGGGCTAAATCGATCATGGCGCGCGCAGGCGTGCCGGTCGTACCGGGCTATCACGGCACCGACCAGGCCCCCGCATTGCTCGCGCACGAGGCCGAGCGCATCGGTTTTCCGGTCCTGATCAAGGCGATCGCCGGTGGTGGCGGGAAAGGCATGAAGGTCGCAGGTGCCGCCGGGGAGTTCGCACAGGCGCTCGCGTCGGCGCAGCGCGAAGCGCGCGCCTCGTTCGGCGACGACCGCGTGCTGCTCGAGCGCTACCTGCCCTCGCCGCGCCACATCGAGATCCAGGTGTTCGGCGATGCGCGGGGCAACGTCGTCCACCTGTTCGAACGCGATTGCTCGGTGCAGCGCCGCCATCAAAAGGTGCTGGAGGAAGCGCCCGCGCCCGGAATGCCAGCCGAGCGGCGCCGCGCGATGGGCGAGACGGCGGTCGCCGCCGCGAAAGCGATCGGCTACGTCGGCGCGGGCACCGTCGAGTTCATCGCCCTGCAGGACGGAACGTTCTATTTCATGGAAATGAACACGCGCCTGCAGGTCGAGCATCCGGTCACCGAGATGATCACCGGCCTCGACCTGGTCGAATGGCAGCTTCGCGTCGCGGCCGGTGAGCCGCTGCCCCTGGCGCAGGATGCGCTGACGATCCGCGGGCACGCGATCGAGGCGCGCCTCTACGCCGAGGATCCCGAGCGCGGATTCCTGCCGTCGTCCGGCCGCATCGTCCACTGGCGGATGCCCGAGGAAAGCGCGCGCGTTCGCGTCGACACCGGGTATCGGGCCGGCGACGAGGTGAGCCTGTTCTACGACCCGATGCTCGCGAAAGTGATCGCCTGGGGCGAGGACCGCGAGCGCGCGCGCCAGGGACTGCTGCGGGCGC
>DAHUXO010000365.1 GCA_027307095.1 Betaproteobacteria bacterium
TGGCAGCACCGGAAGCGTCGCACGAGCCGGCGGCGAAGCTCGGCAAGCCCGAAGCGAAAGGTTGATGCGACGCCCTTTTCCCGCCAAGATGCGCTCGATCGCCTGACGCTCCCCGGGGCGCGCGAATTCGGGAGCAAGCCCCGGAGTGCGGCGTCACGCCGCCAGGTCCAGACTCCGGCCATCGATCGCCGATGACCGGAAAGGATCCCGATGAACATGATCACCCGAGCCGAACTGCTCGCCGCCGCGACCGTCGCGGACCCGCGCTGGGCCAGCGTCGCGACGCGCGACCCGAAAGCGGACGAGAGCTTCGTCTACTCGGTGCGTACGACCGGCGTGTACTGCCGTCCGTCCTGCGGCGCGCGCAGTCCGCGGCCCGGGAACGTCGCCTTCCATGCCACGCCTGAGGACGCCGAGCACGCGGGTTTCCGGCCGTGCAAGCGCTGCAAGCCCGACCAGGCGCCGCTCGCCGCGCGCAATGCCGCGACGGTGGCGGCGCTGTGCAGGCTCATCGAAAGCACCGAGCGCGCACCGAGCCTTGCCGAGCTCGCGCAGCATGCAGGCTCGAGCGCCCACCACCTGCACCGGATGTTCAAGTCGGTCACCGGGCTGACGCCCAGGGCCTACGCAGCAGCGCAGCGCGCGAAGCGCGTGCGTGCCGAGCTCGATCGCGGGACGAGCGTCACCGATGCGATCTACGGCGCCGGCTATGGCTCCAGCGGACGGTTCTACGAGGAGTCCGACCGGCTGCTCGGGATGACCCCTTCGAGCTATCGGGCAGGCGGGACCGACACCGTCATCCGCTTTGCCGTCGGCCTCTGCTCGCTGGGTTCGATCCTCGTCGCGGCGACCGGGCGCGGCGTATGCGCGATCCTGCTGGGCGACGATCCCGACGCGCTGACGCGCGACCTGCAGGACCGCTTCCCGCGCGCGCGGCTGATCGGAGGCGACGCGAAATTCGAGGATCTGGTCGCGAAAGTCGTCGGCTTCGTCGAGGCACCGCGACTGGGACTCGACCTGCCGCTCGATGTGCGCGGCACCGCATTCCAGCAGCGGGTCTGGCAGGCGCTGCGCGCAATCCCCGCGGGCGTGACCGCGAGTTATTCCGAAGTCGCGCGGCGCATCGGTGCGCCGAAATCGGTGCGCGCGGTTGCGCAGGCCTGCGCCGCCAATGCGCTGGCGGTTGCGATTCCCTGCCATCGCGTCGTGCGCAACGACGGCGCATTGTCGGGTTATCGCTGGGGAGTCGAGCGCAAGCGTGCGCTGCTCGACCGCGAGACGCGCGAAGAACCAAACGCCGCCGCATGAATGCAGCGGACGCAGGCGGCGCGATCGTCAGCCGCCGAGCACGAGGCTGCGCACCCGCCGCGATGCGGCGATCTCGCCCCGGGCGAAGCTCTCGTGGTTGGACTCGATCGATTTCGGCTCGTACAGGAAGTTGACCATCAGGCCGAGCGACTCCCGCAGGCCTCTCCTCGAAGCGTTCGCCAGCCAGTCGATCCGCTCGAGCCTCGCCCCGTTGTGGAGGTGGAACCGCGCCACCGGATCCCGCGTCGGCTCGCCGTCGTCGCCGGGTTGCAGCAGGTAGGTGGCGCACAGCGCGGTCAGCGGCTCCGTCAGTCGGGCGAGGCGCCCGACCGCGCTCTCCGGATCGACGGCGATTCTTGTGACGTCGTTGCCGAGCTCCGCAGCCACGGCCTTCAGCGCCTGCGCCAGCGCAGGCGGCGCAGGTGCATCGGCGGCGTCCCGCCTGATCTGCCGGTTGAGCCAGGCGGAGAAGCCGGGGATCGGCGACAGCGTGCAGAACATCTTGAGGCGCGGGAATTCGCGCGACAACACCTCGACGACGCTCTTGATGAGGAAGTTGCCCAGCGACACGCCGCGCAGGCCGGGCTGGCAGTTGCTGATCGAATAGAAGACCGCCGTCGTCGCGCGCTGGGGATCGCCGGCAGCCGATTGCGCATCGAGCAGCGGCGCCACCGCATCGGCCATGCGGTCGATCAGCGCCACTTCGACGAAGATCAGCGGCTCGTCGGGAAGCGCGGGATGGAAGAACGCGAAGCATCGCCGATCGACTTCGAGCCGCCGGCGCAGGTCGTTCCATCCGCGGATCTCGTGCACCGCTTCGTGGACGATGATCTGCTCGAGCAGGTAGGCGGGGCTGTGCCAGTCGACCCGGATCATCTGCAGGAAGCCCGGGTTGAACCACGACGACAGCAGGTGGCGGAAGTCGGCATCGACCGCCTCGAGCTCGCGTTGCTCGCCCTTGAGCTCCAGCAGTCGTTCGCGCATGTGCAGGATCGTGCCGGTGCCGCCCGGCGCGCGATTCAACCGCCGCAGCAATTCCTGGCGCGGCGGCTCGACGACGGCGCCGAGCCGAAGCAGATTGGCGGCGGTCGGCTCGTCGGCGTAGGCCCGGGAGGCGGCGAGCACCTCGGCCGGGTCGGGCGAGAATTCGGCGAGCAGGCCCGCGACGAATCGCCCCTGGTTGCGCTTGTCGAGCGCGCGATACTGATCGAGCGTGAGCTTGGCGAGCGACACCCCCGCTGCCTCGCCTCGCTCGGACAACAGCTTCCTGCAGCCCTGGACGAGGCGCCGGACCTCGAGCCCATCGCGGGCGATCGCCGCGGCGCGTTTGTGGACGGATTCGAACATGTGCAGGTCGGCGGCAGCTTGCGGGATGCTCGCATCGGCTGCGCAAATGCGGCACCATACTCCTTTTCTTTC
>DAHUXO010000215.1 GCA_027307095.1 Betaproteobacteria bacterium
CCGCGCGGCGATCCGCTACGTCGTCGACGACGCGTGGATCGGCGTGGGATCCGGATCGACCGCCAACTGCTTCATCGACGAGCTCGCGAAGATCAAGAGCCGGATCAAGGGCGCCGTCGCGAGTTCGCTCAGGACGGCCGAGCGGCTGAGGTCCCACGGCATCGAGGTCGAAGAGCTGAACAACGTCGGCGACATCCCGGTCTACATCGACGGCGCGGACGAGGTGACCGAGCACGGCGCGATGATCAAGGGCGGCGGCGGCGCCCTGACCCGCGAGAAGATCGTCGCCGCGGTGGCACGCAAGTTCGTCTGCATCGCCGACGCGTCCAAGCTCGTCGGCGTTCTCGGCACGTTTCCGCTCCCGGTCGAGGTGATCCCGATGGCGCGAAGCCACGTCGCGCGCGAGCTGGTCAGGCTCGGCGGATTGCCCGCCTGGCGGAGGGGCTTCACGACCGACAACGGCAACGTGATACTCGACGTCTCGGGTCTGTCGATCGTCGATCCGTCAGCACTCGAGGACCGGATCAACGGCATTGCGGGCGTCGTGACCGTCGGCCTGTTCGCGCGGCGCGGCGCCGACGTGATCCTACTCGGGGGCGACGACGGCGTGCGAACGCTGGTACCGAAGCGGTAGCGTCCTCTCCGCGCGCTACAATCCCCGGCATGGCGAACCTCAACGTCCCGGGTCTCGGCGACTTTGCCGATGTCGCCGCCTACATGGACGGCGTCGGAGACGCAGCGCGCACCGCATCACGCGCGCTCGCGCGGGCGAGCACGCATGCGAAGAATCTCGCCCTCACGCGCATGGCGGCGGCGATTCGTCGCGATGCGGGGCTGCTGGCGGCCGCCAACGCCGACGACGTCGCGGCCGCGCGCGCGGCTGGCAACGATGCGGCGTTCGTCGACCGGCTGGCACTGACGCCCTCGTCCATCGAAGCCATGGCACGCGGCCTCGAGGAAATCGTCGCGCTGCCCGACCCGGTCGGCGAGATCTCGGATCTCAAGTACCGGCCATCGGGAATCCAGGTCGGCATGATGCGCGTGCCGCTCGGCGTCATCGCGATCATCTACGAGTCGCGGCCCAACGTCACCGCCGACGCCGCGGGCCTGTGTCTCAAGGCCGGGAACGCGACGATCCTGCGCGGCGGCTCCGAGGCGATCCGCAGCAACCAGGCGATCGCACGCTGCGTCCACGAGGGATTGCGCGACTCCGGCCTGCCGGACACCGCGGTCCAGGTCGTCGCGACCACCGACCGCGCCGCGGTCGGCCACCTGATCGCCGATGAGAGGCACGTCGACGTGATCGTGCCCCGCGGCGGCAAGTCGCTGATCGAGCGCATCGCCCGCGACGCCCGCGTGCCGGTGATCAAGCACCTCGACGGGGTCTGCCACGTCTATATCGACGCGCAGGCCGAGCTGCAGGCCGCGATCCGCATCGCCGACAACGCGAAGACGCAGCGTTACGCTCCCTGCAACACGATGGAGACGCTGCTGGTGCACGCCGACATCGCGCCGCGCGTTCTGCCTCCCCTCGCCTCGATCTACGCGGCCAAGGACGTCGAGATGCGCGGCTGCGAGCGCTCGCGCGCGCTGGTCCCCGAGATGAAGGCAGCGACCGAGGACGACTGGTACGCCGAGTACCTGGCGCCGATCATCGCCATCAGGATCGTCGATTCGCTCGACATGGCGATCGACCATATCGCGCGCTACGGTTCGCAGCACACCGATGCGATCGTGACCGACAGCCATCCGAACGCGATGCGCTTCCTGCGCGAGGTCGACTCGAGCTCGGTGATGGTCAACGCCTCGACGCGCTTCGCCGATGGTTTCGAGTACGGCCTCGGCGCCGAGATCGGCATCTCGACCAACAAGCTGCATGCGCGCGGTCCGGTCGGCCTCGAGGGATTGACCAGCCGCAAGTGGGTCGTGCTCGGCACGGGCCAGATCCGCGACTGAGCGCAGCGCGGGACCCGCGATGTCGAGCTCGGTGTCCATATCGATCGCGACCAATTCGGCGATTGCGATCTCCAAGGGTTTCGGCTGGTTCGTCACCGGCTCGCCCACGCTTTTCGCCGAGACCGTCCATTCGCTGGCCGACGTCGGCAACCAGGTCCTGCTCAAGATCGGCGAGGTCCGCGGCCGGCGCGGCCCCGACCTCGAGCACCCGTTCGGGCGCGGGCAGGAGAAGTTCTTCTGGGCGCTGGTGTCGGCCGTCAGCGTGTTCTTCATCGGCTGCGGCATCAACATCTACCACGGCGTCCACGCGTTGATGGTGGGCGGAGAGGTCGGGCATTTCACCCCCCTGGTGCTGGGCCTGCTGCTGTTCTCGCTCGCGCTCGAATCCTGGACCTTCGCCATTGCCTGGAAGGAGATCGGCGGCCGGCAAGGGGTGAAAGACAACCGCCACGACACGACGGTGATCGCCGTGCTGCTTGAGGACGGCGTGGCCCTGTTTGGCATCTTCCTGACCCTCGTGGTCGCCGGCGTCGGCTACGTCTACGGCCCGCATCCCGAATTCGATGCGGCGGTCGCCATCGCCGTCGGCGCCATCCTCGGGGGCATGGCACTGTTCCTGGCAGCGATCAACCGGCGCGTTCTGATCGACACCTCGGACCGCGACCTCGATCGCGCCGCCCGGACCTGGCTCGCCGGACGCGGAATCGCGGCCAGCGTGCACTCGCTGGTGCTCGACAATGACCGCGCCATCGTCTTCGTTCGCCCGCAGGGCGAGGTCGGCGAATCCCGTGCGGTCGGCAGCGCGCTGACCGCGCACCTCGCCGAGACGCTGGGCAAGAGCGCCGACGCCGTGTACTGGGAATTCCCGGAAGGCGCCTAGGCCAGCGCGACGGGCTTGCCCCGACGCAGCCACGTGAGCCACAGCGCCGCCGCCGCGATCACCGCCAGGACTGGAAGGGCTGCGCGGTTCATCGTATCCCACCCGCTGGTGGTGACCAGCGCCCCGGATGCGAGCGACGACACGCCCATCGTCGCGAACACGATGAAATCGTTGAAGCCCTGCGTGCGGGCCCGCTCGGCCGGCGCGTACGTTTCGGTCAGCAGCGTCGTGCCGCCGGTGTACATGAAGTTCCAGCCCGCACCGACGAACGCCAGCGCCGTGACGAAGTGTGCGACGCTGGTCCCGTTGAGCGCGATGGCGACCGCGATCGTCATCAGCGCGACGCCGACGAGAATGATGCGCAGCGCACCGAAGCGCTTGATCGGGTTCCCGGTGACGAAGCCCGGCGCGTACATCGCGACCACGTGCCATTCGATGACCAGTGCCGCCGCACTGAAGGGATGGCCGCAGAAATCCATCGCGATCGGCGTCGCGGTCATCAGCAGGTTCATCAGCCCATAGCCCAGTGCCGCGGCGAGCGCGGCGACGACGAACGTCGGCTGGCGCATGATCGTGCCCAGGGACCGGCCGCCGCCGGCACGTTCGGCATGTGAAGGGGGCGGGACGTGCACCCTAGACTGCACGGCCAGCGCGACCAGCGCCACCACGGCGAGCGCGGCGAACGAGCCCTGGAACGGCGTCGCAAACAGGTCCTTGGTGAGCTTCGCGGTTTCCGGACCGATGAATCCCCCGGCGACACCCCCTGCCAGCACCAGCGAGATCGCCTTGGCACGGTCGGCGGGCGCTGCGACTTCGGCGGCAGCGAAGCGGTACTGCAACCCGACCGCGTTGTAGACGCCGATGATCCCGGTCGCGGCGCAGAACAGCGGGAAGCTTCTGAAGTGCAGCGCCAGCACGCCGATCACGCAGCCGACGATGTTCACGGCGGCCCCCGTCATGAAGCCCACGCGGCGGCCGACCTTCGCCATCCACATCGACATCGGCATCGCCGCAAGCGCCGAGCCCAGGACATAGGTCGTTGCGCCGAAGGTCGACAGCTCCTTGGTCTGCGCGATCGAGAAGCCGATCAGGCCGTTCATCGAAGTGAGGCCCGACGAATTGACGAGCAGCAGCGCCTGGCAGCAGGCGAGCAGGAAGATGTCGCGGCGAGAGGTGCGCAAGGTCAGCCCGTCAGACCCGACCGCGTCCATCGCCCGCGGCGCCGTGGTCGAAAAGCCGTATGATAATCGCAGCCCCTTTGCCTGCCGGACCCTGATCCGGCTTCGATCCAGCATCGTTCCCACTTCTGCCCCGATGTCGCTGCCATCCCTCGCCGCGGAGGTTCTCGATTTCTGGTTCCCACCAGGCGTGAGCGGCGAGCGCCGCCAATGGTTCCAGAAGGATCCCTCGTTCGACCGCGAGATCCGCGAGCGCTTCGGCGTTGCGCTCGCCGCCGGGCTCGCGGGCGCGTTCGGCGACTGGTGCGCGAGCCCGCGCGGCGCGCTGGCGCGAATCGTCCTGCTCGACCAGTACACGCGCAATGCATTCCGCGACACCCCGGCCGCGTTCGCAGGGGATCCCGCCGCGCTCGCCACCGCCGAGGATGCGATCGCCCGCGGCTTCGACCGCGAGCTCGGCTCCCTCGAGCGCGGGTTCATGTACATGCCCTTCGAGCACAGCGAATCGCTCCCGGTGCAGGAGCGCTCGGTCGCCCTGTTCGCCGCACTCGCATCGGAAACGGGGGTCGATGGCCGGCTGGCCTGGGCCGAGCGCCATCGGGACATCGTCCGGCGCTTCGGTCGCTTTCCGCATCGCAACCAGATCCTCGGCCGCGAGTCGACTCCGGAGGAGATCGAGTTCCTCGAGGAGCCGGGCTCGCGTTTCTGATGCTCGGCCTGGAGCTCAAGCCCGTGATGCTCGGCATGCCCCGCGAGTCCTGGCACTCGCTCGCCGTCTACGCACTCGCTCGCCGTCTACGCACTCGCCCTGTATGCGATCATCACGGCGGTGCGGCTGATCTGGGTCTACCCGGGGACATACCTGCCGCTGGTGCTCTCGAGGCGCCTCCGTCGCGAGCGCGAAGGCTGGCGCAACCCGCGCGCGGTGTTTCTGGTCGGGTGGGCGGGCATCCGCAGCTCCGTCACGCTCGCGGCCGCGCTGTCGATCCCGCTCGCCGGACCCGGGAGCGCGGCGTTTCCGGGCCGCGATCTGATCGTGTTCCTCGCCGGCACTACGATCGTGATGACCCTCTGCATCAACGGACTCACGCTGCGGACGATCGAGGCCGAGATCGACCACGCGGAGAGCCCGCTGACGCCCGAGCGGGACGCGATCCCGTGAGGCTGCGCACGCGATGACGACCCTCGACGAGCCGGTGGCGATGCTGGGCGGGACCTTCGATCCCGTGCATTACGGCCATCTGCGTTTCGCATCCGAGGTGCGCGACGCGCTCGCGCTTCCCGAGGTGCGCCTGGTGCCTGCAGGCGATCCGCCGCATCGCGGTGCGCCGCAGGCGAGCGCGGCCGACCGCATCGCGATGCTCGACATCGCAGTCCGGGAGTTTCCGGGCCTCGGTGTCGACCCGCGCGAGATAACGAGGGGAGGCAAGAGCTACACGGTGCGAACGCTGGAGGAGATGCGGGCCGAACGCCCGCGCTCGCCGCTGCTGCTGCTGCTGGGGGCCGATGCGTTCCGCGGACTGGCGAGCTGGCATCAGTGGCGGCGGTTGTTCGAATTCGCCCACCTCGTCGTCGCGCCGCGCCCCGGCGCGGTCCTCGGGACCGATCTCCCCGCCCCGGTTCGGCACGACTGGCGCCTGCGCCTCACGGGCGACGCGTCGATCTTGCGCTCGCGGCTCGCCGGCTCCATCTACGTGCAGCCGATATCGGCCCAGCCGATTTCGTCGACGGCAATACGGGCTGCGCTGATGCAGGCGCCCGACGCAGGTCCGGAACTGGCGGGTTTGCTACCCGCTGCAGTTTTGGCCTATATTCGATCGAGACGACTCTACCGACCCCCAACGAATGCGCCTTTCGAAGCTGCAGAAAATCGCCGTCGAGGCACTTGAAGACATCAAGGCACACGACATCGAAGTCCTGGACGTACGCAAGCAGACGAGTCTGTGCGACACCCTGGTCATCGCCTCCGCCGACTCGAACCGGCAGGTGAAGGCGCTGGCCGATCACGTGCGCGACAAGCTGAAGGACGCAGGTGCGACGATCCTCGGGGTCGAGGGCGAGCAAGCCGCCGAGTGGATCCTCGTCGATGCCGGCGACATCATCGTGCACATCATGCAGCCGGCCGTGCGCGCGTACTACAACCTCGAGGAGCTGTGGGCGCCCCAGTCGCGCACACGGCGCCCGAGGCAAGCCTCCGCTGCGTGAGGCTGTGCCTCGTCGCGCTGGGACACCGGATGCCCGCCTGGGTCACCGCCGGGTACGACGACTACGTGAAGCGCCTGCCGCGCGAGTTCGCGCTTGCGCTGGTCGAGCTCAAGCCTGAGCCGCGCGATCGCGGCCGGACCGTCGACCAGATGCTCGAAGCCGAGGCGAAGCGCATCGCCGCGGCGACTGCCGGCTACGCGAGCGTCGCCCTCGATGAGCACGGGTCCCGGTGGTCGACGCGCGAACTCGCCGATCACCTGCGACAATGGCACGATGGCGCCCGCGACGTCGCATTCGTGATCGGCAGCGCCGACGGGCTGCACCCCGACGTGAAGGCGAGGGCGCTGGCCACTGTGTCGCTGTCGGCGATGACGCTGCCTCACGGGCTCGCGAGGGTGCTGATCGCCGAGCAGCTCTACCGCGCATCCAGCATCCTTGCCGGACATCCCTATCACCGCGAATGACGGGACATCGATGAGCTCACCACTTCTCTACCTCGCGTCGAGGAGTCCGCGGCGCCAGGCACTGCTGAGGCAGCTGGACGTCGAGTTCGAGCCGCTGTTGCTGCGCGAGGCGGCCGGACGCGAGCGCGATGTCGTCGAGCAGACGCTCGACGCCGAGCCCGCGGCCCACTACGTCGAGCGGATGGCGCGCACCAAGGCCCAGGTCGGGTGGCAGCGAATGCAGGATCGCAAGCTCGCCGAGCGCCCGATGCTGGGCGCCGACACCGAGGTGGTCCTCGACGGCGAGGTGTTCGGCAAGCCGCGCGACGCCGACGATGCGCTGCGGATGGTCAAGCGGCTCTCCGGAAGAACGCACCAGGTGCTGTCTGCCATCGCGCTGCGCTGGCGCGAGCAGACCGAGGTCGAGATCTCGGTCTCGAAGGTCACGCTGCGCCGGCTCACCGCGGCGGAAGTCGAGCGCTACGTCGCGACCGGCGAGCCGATGGACAAGGCCGGCGCCTACGCGATCCAGGGCCGCGCCGCGGCGTTCGTGACGCGGCTGGAAGGCAGCTACAGCGGCGTCGTCGGGCTGCCTCTTGCCGAGACCGCGACGCTGCTCGCGCGCATCGGCGTCTCCGTGCTATAACGGTTGCGCCCGCGCGGACGCAGCCAACCCCATCGTCCCAGGATGGGATGACGCGGGCGCAAGTGACGCCGGCGAGAGCGGCGCCGACCGGGCCCGGATGACGCACGAGATCCTCATCAACGTCACCCCGCAGGAAACGCGGGTCGCGATGCTCGAGCAGGGCGTCGTCCAGGAGCTGCACATCGAGCGCGCCAGCGCGCGCGGCCTCGTCGGCAACATCTGCCTCGGCCGCGTCGCCCGCGTGCTTCCTGGCATGCAGAGCGCCTTCGTCGAGATCGGGCTCGAGCGCGCCGCATTCCTGCACATCGCCGACATCTGGGAGCATCGCCAGAACGGGCACGGCGAGCACAAGCTGATCGAGCGCATCCTCACCGAAGGGCAGACCCTGCTCGTGCAGGTGATCAAGGACCCGATCGGCACCAAGGGCGCGCGGCTGTCGACCCAGCTGTCGCTCGCCGGACGGCTGCTCGTCTACCTGCCGCAGGACTCGCACATCGGCATCTCGCAGCGCATCGAGGACGAGCAGGAGCGGGAGAGCCTGCGCGGCAGGCTGCAGATGCTCCTCCCCGAGGGTCTCGCCGGTGGATTCATCATTCGCACGATGGCCGAGGCGGCGTCGGAACGCGAGATGCAGACCGACATCGCCTACCTGACGAAGCTGTGGAGCGACCTGACCGAGCGTGCGAACGAGGTGCCTGCACCGACGCTCCTCTATCAGGACCTGAACCTCGCGCAGCGCGTGCTTCGCGACATGACGACCGACGAAACCGCTCGCGTCCTCGTCGACTCCCGCGAGACCTACGTGCGAATGCATGACTTCGCCGGCGAATACACGCCGGCGCTGACCGAGCGCATCCAGCATTACTCGGGTGAGCGACCGCTGTTCGACCTCCACGGCGTCGAGGACGAGATCGAGCGCGCGCTGGCGCGCCGCGTCAACCTCAAGTCGGGAGGCTACCTGATCTTCGACCAGACCGAGGCGATGACGACGATCGACGTCAACACCGGGGGCTTCGTCGGCGGCCGCAGCTTCGACGAGACGATCTTCAAGACCAACCTGGAGGCGGCGCAGGTGATCGCGCGCCAGCTGCGGATGCGCAACCTCGGCGGGATCATCATCATCGACTTCATCGACATGGAGAATCCCGACCACCGCAGCGCCGTGCTGGCCGAGCTCGGCAAGGCGCTGGAAAGGACCGCACGCGGCTCACCGTCAACGGATTCACGCAGCTCGGCCTGGTCGAGATGACGCGCAAGCGCACGCGCGAATCGCTGGCGCACGTGCTGTGCGAGCCCTGCCCCACCTGCAGCGGGCGGGGGGAGTTCAAGACCGCGCAGACGGTGTGCTACGAGATCCTGCGCGAGATTCTGCGCGAGGCCAAGCAGTTCAACGCGCGCGAGTTCCGCATCCTCGCCTCGCAGTCCGTCATCGACATGTTCCTCGACGAGGAGTCGCAGAGCCTCGCCCAGCTCGGGGATTTCATCGGCAAGCCGATCTCCCTGCAGGTCGAGACGCTCTACACGCAGGAGCAGTACGACGTCGTGCTGATCTGAGGAGACCGCGATGCCGGTAACCGCAATGAACCATTTCACGATCCTGACCGACGACGTTGCGGCAACCGTCGACTTCTACCGCGACCTGCTCGGACTCGTCGCCGGCCCGCGCCCGCCGTTCAGCTTCCCGGGCGCATGGATGTATTCGGGCGACGCGCCGATCCTGCACGTCGTCGGCGGGCGCAAGGAGAGCGAGCTGCGCGCGGCGTGATCGACCACATGGCGTTCTCCGCCGTCGGGCTCGCGGACACCATCGCGCGGCTTTCCGCGCGCGGCATCGAGTACGACTGCCGCCGCCTGCCGGCCGGCGACATGTGGCAACTGTTCTTCCACGATCGCAACGGCGCACGCGTCGAGCTCGATTTCGCCGGCGGGGAGCCGGGGCCGGCCGAAGGCGCCGGCGATGCCTAGCGTCCATCGCCTTCGCCCCGATCTCGCGATCGACCACCTGGTCGTCGCGGCGCGCTCGCTCGCCGAAGGCACTGCGTGGCTGCGCGAGCGGATCGGCGTCGACGCGCAGGCGGGGGGCGCGCATGTCGCGATGGGCACCCACAACGCGATCGTCGGGCTGGGGCCGCGACTCTACATCGAAGTGATGGCGATCGACCCTGCAGGCATCACTCCGACCCGTCCCCGCTGGTTCGCCCTCGACGATCCTGGCATGCGCGCGAGGCTTGCCGACGGCCCGGCGCTCGTGCACTGGGTCGTGCGCACGCGCGACATCGACACCGACGCGACGCGGACCGACCTCGGGCCGATCCTGACCATGACCCGCGGCGATTTCACCTGGCGAATCACCGTTCCCGACGACGGGCACCTGCCGCAGCGCGGGCTGGTGCCGACGCTGATCCAGTGGGCCGATGCGCGCCACCCCGCCGATCGTCTCGCCGACCCGGGGCTGTCGCTGATGGCGCTGGCCGGCGAGCATCCCGAGCCGGCGCCGGTGCGCAGCGCCGTGGCGGCGCTGGGGCTTTCCGACATCCTCAAGGTGTCCTACGGCCGCTCGCCGCGGCTCGCCGCGATGCTGCGCACTCCGCGCGGCGTCGCGACCCTCTGATCAGCCCAGCGCGCCGCGAGCCTCGACCGGCCACACCGCCGCGACCGTCCCGTCGCGCACGGCGACGATGAAATCGTAGAGATTGACCGTCGGGTCGCAATGTCCGGGGACGAGCCACACGCGCTCGTCGAGCGCAAGCGGCGTCCCGGAATCGGGGATGCGCAGCACGCCGTGCTCGTCGGACGCCTTGACGTAGTCCACGCCCGACCGGCCATGCACCTGCGGCAGGCCGGAATCGAACGAAAACGCCTTGAGCCCTGCATCGACGATCGCGCGATCGTGCGTCGGCGTGCTCATCACGCCGGCAACGACGAAGAGGCTCGGCTCGAAGCGCAACTCGGATGCATCGGCGACATTGCGCAGGTAATCGGCGTCCATGAACACGTACGAGCCCGGCTGCAGCTCGTTGCAAACGCCAAGGTCGCGCTCGAGCTGCCAGGTCCCGGTGCCGGCCCCGGTCACGATGTCGCAGTCGATGCCGGCGCCCTCGATCAGCTCGCGAGTGGCCTGCGCATCGCGTGCGGCAGCCGCGATCGCTGCACGCCGCTCGGCAGGTGCGCGCAGGTGCTGGGCGGCGCCCTGGTACGCGTGCAGGCCGCGAAAGCGCAGGCTCGGCTCGCGTGCGATCGCCTCGGCGAGCGCGAGCGCAGGGGGTCCCGGCGCAACGCCGCAACGGTGCGCGCCCACATCGACCTCGGCGTAGACATCGAGCACGGCCGACTCGCGCGCAGCGACGGCGCCGAGCAGGGGAACCAGGGTGGGCGAATCGACGAGGACGCCGATCGTCGCACTGCGGGCGAGTGCTGCGAGCCGGGCCAGCTTGGCCGGAGCCACGACCTCGTTGGTCACCAGGACGTCGTGGATGCCCGCCGCGACGAAGGCCTCGGCCTCGTCGGTCTTCTGGCAGCAGATTCCGACTGCGCCTCGCGCGATCTGCATGCGGGCGATCTCGGCGCACTTGTGCGACTTGGCATGCGGGCGCAGGCGGATGCCCCGCGTCGCCTGCGCCATCCTGTCCAGGTTGCGCTCGAACGGACCGAGGTCGACGACGAGCGCAGGGGTCTCGATCGCGCCGACCGGATCGCCGACGCGCGCCGGCCTGCGCTGTGCCATCAGTAGATGAAGATCCAGTACGCGAGCGCGGCGATCAGCGTGTATTTCACGGCGCGGAACGCCGTGCGGTTGCGCCGCTTGAGCCGGGTGAGCAGGTCGCTGCCATTGCCGAACACCGCATAGATGCGGTTCAGGGCGCCGACCGGCTCGGTCTCGGTGTTCTGCGTGGACGCGGCGCGGATGACCGTGCGGGCGATGAATCGATTGAACGCCTGCATCGCCCGCGTGCGGAGCGGGCGCTCGACGTCGCAGAACAGGATGATCCGCGTCGTGTCGGTCGCATTCTCGGCCGAGTGGATGAACGTCTCGTCGAACAGCAGGTCCTCGCCATCGCGCCACGCGTAAGGCTCGCCGTCGACCCAGATCCGGTAGGCATCGGAGTTGGGGGTGACGAGCCCCAGGTGATAGCGCAGCGATCCGGCGAAGGGATCGCGATGGCGGTTGAGCTTTCCGCCCGGCGGCAGCAGCGCGAACATCGCCGCATTGACGGTAGGCAGCGACTCGACCAGCGCGACGGTCTTCGGGCACGCCGCCTGTGCCGACGGCAGCGGCTCACCGTACCACTTGACGTAGAAGCGCTTCCAGCCGTTCTTGAAGAACGAGTTGAAGCCGAGGTCGTTGTGGCCCGTCGCGGCGCGGATCCGCCCCTCGTCGAACAGGGAAAGTGCCTCGTCGCGGATCACTTGCCAGTTGTCGCGAAGGACGTCGAGCTCGGGAAGCGCGCGCGGATCGAGGATCGGCCTCGCCGGGACCGCCGAGAACAGATACATCAGCGAGTTGTACGGCGCCATGAGCGTCGAGTGGTCGGCGAGCTGCTTGGTCAGCTTGTGCCGCACCCGGCCGCGAAAATGGACGAACAGCGCCGACGCCACGAAGACGTAGAGGACGATGAACTTGGGCGCGAGGAGGTTCGTGATCACGGTCGTCGGTCGCCCGGCGCAGTTGCCGGCGGCGGCGCCACCGGGTCGAAGCGACGGATTCTACTCCGACGACGCGAGCTGCTGATAGACGAGTCGCCCGATCGCGAGCAGCTGTCCCCGAGCGAGGTTGCCTGCCAGGGCGTACGCGCAGCGATCGTCGACCCAGTAGTAGACGCCGACCCCGTCCTCGACCGCATAACGGAACGCCGTCTCGCCGGTGCCGGGCCGGCTGCGTGCCTGCAGCGTCAGCCGCTGCTTCGCCGAGTTCTCGTACATGAACATCGCAGTCGGCTTCTCGTTTCCGGCGACGAGTCGCCCGCCGACCAGCGCATAGCCCGCACTGTTGAGGTCCGGTGCGCGCAGCGGGATGCCCAGTCGCTTGGAGAGCCATGCGACCAGGTGCTTTTCCTCGGGCGCCCAGATTTCCACGGGCCGGTTGGGATCGGATGCATAGATCGCATGCGCGAAAGCCGCTTCGCGGGCGAAGCTCGTCGGCATCCCTTCGCGTGCGAGCAGCGCATCGCGTGCATACCAGCCGACGCCGATGCCGAGGACCAGCGTGGCCGCCGCTGCCAACGCCGGTGCGAAGAATCGGCGGGCTCGCCGGGGCCGTCCCCGCGCGGCATCGATCAGCCGCTGCGGCAGCGGCTCGTCCAGCAGCGGCGCGAGCCCGCCCCGCAACCACGCATTCTGGCGCTCGATGTCCGCCAGCTTCGCAGCAATCGCGGGGTCGCGCGCCATCGCGTCCTCGAATTCGGCCACGCGATCGGGCGCGAGCTGCCGGTCGGCATAGGCGTGGATGTCGGCGTCGGTGATGACCTTGCTCATCGTTCAATGCATCGTCGTCAACGTACCATCTTGAGCGGCGCGCCCGGGGTTCCCGGCGCGTCCGAAACCAGGCGGCGCAACCTCTCGCGCGCCCGGGACAGCCGGGACATCACGGTGCCGACCGGAATCGCCAGCACCGTCGCGATCTCCTCGTAGCGCATTTCCTCGATTGCGGCCAGCACCAGCACCTCGCGCTGCTCGGTCGGCAGCCGCGAGAGCTCGCGCAGCACCTCGAGCAGTTCGACGTGGATCTGCTGCGTCGCACGCACCGGCAGCTGCCAGACCGCGTTGCCGTCGCCGTCGGCGTCGATCGACACGTTCTGCGCATCCCGCGCCGCAAGCGCGAGCTGGTTCACGAACACGTTGTGCATGATCGTGAACATCCATGCCCGCAAGTCGCTTCCGACGGCCCACAGCCTCCGCTTCTCCCAAGCGCGCGCGTGCGTCTCCTGCACGAGGTCGTCGGCGCGCGTCGCGTCGCCCGTCAGCACGCGGGCATAGCGGCGCAGCCGCGGAATGGCGGCCAGCAGATCCGGCTCCGGAAGCGGGCCATCGACGATCACGCGAGCATCATCCCCTGCGCGCCGCGACGGACTCTCGCTGCGCGAGTCCTCCATCGCCGATATTACCTCGCCGCCGAGGGCGGCGTCGTTCATCTGGCGGCGTGCCAGGCGCCGTTCAGGAAGCCGTCACCCGTCTTGTCGCCGGGCTTCTGGTCCTTCGACCACGCGTAGAGGGGCTTGCCCTTCCACGCCCACTGCTTCGTTCCGTCGTCGCGGGTGATGATCGACCATTCACCCTCTGCCTTTGCGTCACCGACGACCATCAGCGGCGGCCAGTTGGCGGCGCAAGGGCCATTGCAGGCGCTCTTGCCCGCCGTATCCTTGTCGAACGTGTAAAGCGTCATTCCGGCGGCGTTGGTCAGCGTTCCGTCGGCGGCCATTTTCGCCGGCATGGCGTCGTCCATCGCGTAGGCCCCGTGCATGCCCATCGACGCGCAGGCGGAAAGGACCAGGGCGGCGACCAGGGCGGCCGGGCGGCCCAGGCTGTGGCTTCGATGCACGGTTACTCCCTCGATTTTCGTGGCGACGGAGCGGCAAACACCGGAGCATCGACGATTATTCCATCCATTCCCCGACGCGGATCCCTCGCTTCAGACGAGGAGCGGCGTC
>DAHUXO010000022.1 GCA_027307095.1 Betaproteobacteria bacterium
TGCGGGAAGCGCAGGCGAACCTCACCAATGCGAAGGCCAGCTTCGAGCGCAGCAGGCAGCTCGCCGCGCAGAAGTTCATCAGCCAGGCGGCGCTCGACCAGGCCCAGGCGCAATACCTGGCAGCCCAGGCCCAGGCGTCGGCGGCGATGGCCAACGCCGGGGTGTCGGCGACCTCGAAGAGCTACACGACGATCGTTGCGCCCTACGACGGCGTGGTCGGATCGACCGATGCCCAGGTCGGCGACATGGCGACGCCGGGCCGGTCGCTGGTGACGGTATTCGATCCGCATGAGCTGCGCGTGACTGCGACGCTGGCGCAGGCGGTGCTGGCGCGCGCCGATCTCTCCGCGCCGATCGCCATCGAGATCCCGTCGCTCAGGCGCTGGCTGACTGCGCGGCGCGTCACCGTGATTCCGATGGCCGACGTGCGGACGCATACGACGCAGGTCCGGCTGGACCTCCCGGAGGCGGCAGGACTGATGCCCGGGCAGTACGCCCGCGCGGCGATCGTCACCGGCCATGCGCGGGCATTGACGATCCCGGAGGCTGCGGTGCTGAGGCGCAGCGAGGTGACGGCCGTCTACGTGCTCGACGCCAACGGCAAAGCCCAGTTGCGCCAGGTGCGCCTGGGCGAGCCTGCGGGCAACGGTTTGATCGAAGTGGTGGCCGGCCTCAGTGCAGGCGAGCGCGTCTCGGTCGAGCCGGTGCGCGTGGGCATCGAGAACAGCGGCAGTCCGCGATCCTGACGCACGCGGCGCGATCGACGATCGCGAACGGCCGCGTGGGCGTTGCGTTCCAGGGCACACATTCAGGGAGACAGGCATGGCGCACATCGTGGTTCTCGGCGCGGGCATCGGCGGCATGCCGCTCGCGTACGAAATGAAGGACAAGCTTCGCCCGGGCGACCGCATCACCGTCGTCTCAAACAACCCTAATTTCCACTTCGTCCCGTCGAATCCTTGGGTCGCGGTCAACTGGCGCAAGCGCGGCGCGATCGAGTTCCCGGTCGAGCCGTACCTGGCGAAGCACAGGATCGCTTTCAACGCCTCGGGTGCTACGCGCGTGCATCCGGACCGGAACCAGGTTGAACTGGGCGACGGGTCGACGCTGGACTACGACATCCTGGTCGTCGCGACCGGACCGAAGCTCGCCTTCGAGGAAGTCGAGGGCATGGGTCCCGACGGCCATACCCAGTCGATCTGCCACGTAGACCACGCGGTGGCTGCAGGCAAGGCCTGGGAAAGCTTCGTTGCCGGCCCCGGGCCGGTCGTGGTCGGGGCCGTGCAGGGCGCATCGTGCTTCGGGCCCGCCTACGAGTTCGCGCTGATCATGGACACGGCCCTGCGCCGGCGGAAGATCCGCGACCGCGTTCCGATGACCTTCGTAACGGCGGAGCCCTACATCGGCCACCTGGGCTTGGGCGGCGTCGGCGATTCCAAGACGCTGCTCGAGTCAGCGCTGCGCGAGCGCCACATCAAGTGGATCTGCAACGCGAAGGTGACCCGGGTCGACGCCGGCAAGGTCTTCGTGACCGAGCACGACGAGAACGGGCAGCCGAAGAAGCAGCACGAGCTTCCTTTCGCGTACTCGATGCTGCTGCCCGCATTCAAGGGCATCGACGCCGTCGCCGGCATCGAAGGCCTCGTCAATCCGCGCGGATTCGTTCTGATCGACGAGCACCAGCGCAATCCGAAGTACACGAACATCTACGCGGTCGGCGTCTGCGTCGCCATCCCGCCGGTCGAGGCGACGCCAGTGCCCACCGGCGCGCCCAAGACCGGCTACATGATCGAGTCGATGGTCACCGCGACGGTCAGGAACATCCGCGACCAGCTCGACGGCAAGGAGCCGGCAGCGAAAGCCACGTGGAATGCCATCTGCCTCGCCGATTTCGGCGACGGCGGCGTAGCGTTCGTCGCGCTGCCGCAGATCCCGCCGCGCAACGTCAACTGGTTCGCCGAGGGCAAGTGGGTGCATCTGGCCAAGATCGCGTTCGAGAAATACTTCATGCGCAAGATGAAGAAAGGCACCTCCGAGCCGATCTACGAGAAGTACGTGCTGAAGGCGCTCGGCATCGTCAAGCTCAAGTCCTGACACGCTCCCGACATCCCATGGGCATCTCCGGCCGCATCGCGCGCTTCTTCCTCGAGTCCCGGCTCACGCCGCTGATCGCGCTGATCGCGCTGCTGCTGGGCGGGTTCGCGATCCTGGTCACGCCTCGCGAGGAGGAGCCGCAGATCGACGTCACGATGGCGAACGTGCTGATCCCATTCCCGGGGGCCTCCGCCAAGGACGTCGAGACGCTGGTCGCCACGCCTGCCGAGCAGGTGATCTCGCAGATGCCGGGCCTCGAGCACGTGTTCTCGGTGTCGAAGCCGGGGATGGCGATCGTCACCGCACAGTTCAAGGTCGGCGTCCCGCGGATCGTCGCGCTGGTGCGCCTCTACGACACGATCCTGTCGAACAAGGACTGGCTGCCGACGCAACTCGGCGTCGGCGACCCGCTGATCAAGCCCAAGGGCATCGACGACGTCCCGATCGTCTCGCTGACGCTCTGGACGCGCGACCAGGCGCGGGGGGCCTACGACCTCGAGCACGTCGCGCATGCGATCGAAGTCGAGTTGAAGCGCGTCCCCGGCACGCGCGAAGTCACGACGATCGGCGGTCCCGGTCGGGTGCTGCGCGTGCTGCTCGATCCCGAGCGCCTCGCCGCCTACGGCCTCGCGGCCTCGGACCTGCAGCGCATGCTGCAATCGGCCAATACGGCGCGGCAGTCGGGGACGATCGACGCCGACAACAAGTCGATCCTGGTCGAGACCGGCGAGTTCCTGACAAATGCCAAGGACGTCGCCTCGCTGGTCGTCGGCGCGTCCAACGGTAATCCGGTGTACCTGTCGGACGTCGCGCGCATCGTCGATGGCCCACCGCCGCCCGCGCGTTATGTCTGGCTCGGCGCGGGCGCTGCAGCCAAGTCCGTCGGCATCGAGGCGCACGGCGAGTTCCCCGCGGTGACGGTCACCGTGACCAAGAAGCCCGGCGAGAACGCCGTCGACGTCGCCGATCGGCTGATCGCCCGTGTCCACGAGCTCGACAACACGGTGATTCCAGACGGCGTCCACGTGACGGTGACCCGCAACTACGGCGTGACCGCGAACGACAAGGCGGTCAAGCTCATCGAAAAGCTCATCTTCGCGACGCTCTCGGTGGTGGCACTCGTGTTCGCGACGCTGGGCCGGCGCGAGGCGGTGATCGTCGGTGCGGCGGTGATCCTGACGCTCTCGGCGACGCTGTTCGCGTCATGGGCCTGGGGGTTCACATTGAACCGCGTGTCGCTGTTCGCGCTGATATTCTCGATCGGCATCCTGGTCGACGACGCGATCGTCGTCGTCGAGAACATCCACCGGCACCGCGGTCTCGAACCCGGCGCCCCGCTGACCTCGCTGATACCCAAGGCCGTCGACGAGGTCGGCGGCCCGACGATCCTCGCCACGCTTACGGTGATCGCTGCGCTCCTGCCGATGGCCTTCGTCACCGGCCTGATGGGGCCGTACATGAGTCCCATCCCGATCAACGCCAGCATGGGTATGGTGATCTCGCTCGCGATCGCGTTCGTCGTCACCCCGTGGCTCGCGTTGAAGCTCGCGCCGCCCGCGCACGCCCACCACGGGCCGTCGCGCCTCGATGCACGGCTTTCCAGCGGCTTTGCCCGCCTGCTCACCCCGTTCCTCGACCCGGACAAGGGCAGGCGCAACCGGCGTTTCCTGTGGATCGGAATCGTCGTCGCGATCCTGGTGTCGATGTCGCTCGCGTTGCTGCAGCTGGTCATCCTCAAGATGCTTCCCTTCGACAACAAGTCGGAGTTCCAGGTCATCGTCGACATGCCCGCCGGAACGCCGGTCGAGAGCACCGCCGCCGTGCTGCGCGCGATGGGGGCGTACATCGCGACGGTGCCCGAGGTCACCGATTACGAGGGTTACGCAGGCACCGCGGCGCCGATCAACTTCAACGGCCTGGTGCGGCAGTACTACCTGCGGCAGCTGCCCGAGAACGGCGACCTGCAGGTGAACCTCGTCGACAAGCACCAACGCGACCGCCAGAGCCACGAGATCGCGAATGCCGTGCGTCCCGCGCTCGAGAGGATCGCGGCCCGCTTCGACGCCAAGGTGAAGGTCGTCGAGGTCCCGCCGGGGCCTCCGGTGCTCTCGCCGATCGTCGCCGAGATCTACGGACCCGACGAAGCCGGGCGCCACAAGGTCGCGGAGTTCGTGCGCCAGCAGTTCGCCCGCGAGCCGGGGATCGTCGGCATCGACGATTCGATCGAGGCCAGCGCCCCCGAGATCCTCGTCCACGTGGACCAGGCGCGTGCAGCTTCGCTCGGCGTGGCGTCCGCCGACATCGTCTCGACGATGCGCATGGCGCTCGAAGGCGAGGACGTGACCATGTTGCACGATGGCCAGGCGAAGTACGGCGTGCCGGTGCGCCTGACGCTCCCTGCCGAGCGGCAGTCGAAGCTCGACGAGTTGCTGGCGATGAAGGTGCATGGAGCCAACGGCGCGCTGGTGCCGCTGTCCGAGGTCGTGCAGGCGCGTCGCGTCGAGCGCGACCTGACGCGCTACCACAAGGACCTGCTGCCGGTCTCCTACGTGATTGCTGACGTCGCCGGCAAGGTCGACAGTCCCCTCTACGGCATGTTCGGTGTGCGCAAGTACCTTGCGGGCGTGTCGCTGCCGGAGGGCGGGAAGCTCGGCGAGTATTTCATCCGGCAGCCGTCCGACCCGTTTCGTGCGTACTCGCTCAAGTGGGACGGCGAGTGGCAGGTCACCTACGAGACCTTCCGCGACATGGGGATCGCCTACGCGGTCGGGCTGATCCTGATCTACCTGCTGGTCGTCGCGCAGTTCGGCTCGTACATCACGCCGCTGGTCATCATGGCGCCGATCCCGCTGACGATCATCGGCGTGATGCCGGGCCACGCGCTGCTGCACGCGCAGTTCACCGCGACCTCGATGATCGGCATGATCGCGCTGGCCGGCATCATCGTGCGCAATTCGATTCTGCTCGTGGACTTCATCAACCTGCAGGTCGAGCGCGGCATCCCGTTCGCGGAAGCGGTGGTCAACTCCGCCGCGGCGCGCGCCAAGCCGATCGCGCTGACCGGACTTGCCGCAATGCTCGGCGCGCTGTTCATCCTCGACGATCCGATCTTCAACGGTCTCGCGATCGCGCTGATCTTCGGGATTCTCGTGTCGACGCTGTTGACACTGGTCGTCATCCCGGTTCTCTACTATGCCGTGAACCGGAAGCGATTCCGGTGAGCGGCATCCAACGATGAGGGAGTATCTGCTATGAACACCAACCGGATGGTTCGCATCTTCGCTGGCGCATTCGTACTGATCTCGCTGGCGCTCGGCGTCCCGGGAAGTCCGCTGTTCGTGAGCTCGAACTGGCTGTGGTTCACCGCGTTCGTCGGCGCCAACCTGCTCCAGAGCGGCTTCACGCGCTTCTGTCCGCTCGAGATGATCCTGAAGCGGCTGGGCGTGCGCGAGGGCTGATTCGCCCGCTCGCCGGACCTCGGGCCAGGCAACGCGTCGGCGTCGGATCGCATCGGATCGCGTCGGCACCGACCTATCGGAGGCAGCGGTCGAGGCGAGCCTCGAGCGCTGCCCATGGCACTGATCTCGGTGCACTGATCTCGGTGCGCCGATCTTCGGGCACCGAGCGACCGGCAGGCGCGGGAAAACAAAGCGGCCACGGATGACTCCGCGGCCGCCTGGGTTGCCGAGACCGCCGGCGCGAAGCCGGCGCGCTCCGGTCAGCCCACCTTCACCGGAACGAAGATCTGGTGCCCGTTTCGCTCGATCAGCAGCGCGACGTTCTTGCCCGCTTTCTCGATCTGATGCCGAAGGCCCTCGATCGTCGTCACCTTGGTCGAGCCGACGCGAACGATCACGTCGCCGGGCTGGATGCCGGCATCGGCTGCCGGCCCGCTGGAGTTCTCGACGACGAGGCCGTCGTGACCGACTTCGCGCTTCTCGTCGGGCGTCAGCGGCCGCACGGCGACGCCGAGCTTGTTGCCCTGGCTCGCATCGCTCGTGCCTGCGCTCGCCACCTGCTCCTTGCTGCCCCAGGACCCGACTGTCGCGGTCAGCGTCATCGGCTTCCGGTCACGCCAGATCTCGACGTCGATCTTCTTTCCGGGCGCCATGTTGCCGATGCGGCTCGTGACGTCGGTGCTGTCGGTGACGGCGACGTTGTCGATCTTGCGGATGATGTCGCCGGTCTTGAAGCCTGCCTTGTCCGCGGGGCTGCCCTTCTCGACGCTGCCGACCAGCGCGCCGTTGGAATCCGGAAGGCCGAAGCTTTCTGCCAGCGTCTGATCGAGCCCCTGGATGCCGATGCCGATGCGGCCGTGGTTCACCTTGCCGTGGGCTTTCAGCTGCTGGGCGACGTTTTCGGCGACCTTCGCGGGAATTGCGAACGACAGTCCCATGAATCCACCCGAGCGACTGTAGATCTGCGAATTCACTCCGACGACCTGGCCTGCGGCGTTCACCAGCGGGCCGCCCGAATTGCCGGGATTGACGGCGACGTCGGTCTGGATGAAAGGCGTCATCTGGCCGCCGGGCAGCGCGCGGTGCACGCCGCTGACGATGCCTGCCGACACGCTGTTCTCGAAGCCGAAAGGCGACCCGATCGCGATCACCCACTGGCCGGGCTTCACGCTGGGCGGATTCGACAGATCGACCGCGGGGAGGTTCGTCGCGGCGATCTTGAGCAGCGCAATGTCGGTGCGCTTGTCGGCGCCGACGACCTTCGCGGTGAACTCGCGCCGGTCGGTCAGCTTGACGGTGACCTGGCTCGCCCCGTCGACGACGTGCGCGTTGGTGACGATGTAGCCGTCGGGGCTCACGATGAAGCCGGAGCCTTCGCCGCGCATCGGAACGACCTGCGGCTGCACCTGGAAGCCGGGACCTCCGAAGCGCTTGAAGAACTCGTTGAACGGATTGTCGGGACCGAATTCATCGCCGAAACCCGTGGTCTTGGTCGTTCCGACGGTGCTGATGTTGACGACCGCGGGTCCGACGCGATCGACCAGCGCGGTGAAATCTGGCAGGCGCGCCGCTGCCGTCGGGGCGACGGGCGCGACGACCGCCGGCGGGCTCACCGCGGCGTTGGCCGTTCCGAGCACGTGCGTGTCGATTCGATTGAATCCCGCGCCCAGCGCCAGGCCGAAGCCGGCCGCGATGAGCGCGATCGTGAGCTGTTTCATCTTCATCGTGCATCTCCTTTGAGTCGGTGGGGCCCGGTCAATCGAGGGGCCTGCAGGATCGACTCTAGGCCCTGGCGCTTAAGACCACCTTAAAGCGACCTTGTAATTCCTGCTGCGTCACGCGGGGGTCGCGGCATCGAAGCGGACGGTCACGACGAGCCCGGTGCCGGTGGCCGGTGCGTCCAACGAGATGCTCGCGCCGTGCGCATCGGCGATGCGCTTGACGATCGAGAGCCCCAGCCCGCTGCCGGGCTCCTCGTTGCCCGCACCGCGATAGAAGCGGTCGAATACGCGCTCCCGGTCCTGCGGGAGAATGCCGGGACCGCTGTCCGCGACGGTCAGCGTTGCGGCGCCGCCGGCGCTCCCGACGCCGACGTCGATGCGTCCGCCCGCGGGCGTGTAGCGCAGCGCATTGTCGACGAGGTTCGACAGCAGGATCCCGAGGCTCGCCGCGTCGCCGTCGACGGTCGCCGGATCGGCATGCGCGAGCCCGAGGTCGATGTTTTTCTGCGCGGCGAGCGCCGCGCGCGCGACGATCGCGTCCTTTGCGATCGCGACGAGATCGCAGCGGCTCTTCTGCGCGGCGAGCGCCTCGGGCTCGACCCGCGCGAGGGTCATCAG
>DAHUXO010000024.1 GCA_027307095.1 Betaproteobacteria bacterium
TCGCAGACTTCGCGGTTGCTGGCGTCGTTCCTGGTCAGTGCGACGGGCGCACATCCGGAACCCAGGATCCCTGCGGCCAGCGTGGAAAGCAGCAGCAATGTCTTCATGGCATGCCCTCCTTGCCACGCAATCATAGGAGGGCCGCGCGCGCTGCGCAAGTGCCGCCCGCCCGGGACCCCGCGGCCGCGCTTCCCGGTGTTGCTGCAACGGCCTCAGGGCGTGCGCGCAGCGAAGGTGTTGCAGTCGCGGAGGTCGCCCGACTGCAGGCCGGCCTTGAACCAGTGCGCCCGCTGCTCTGACGAGCCGTGCGTGAACGAATCGGGAGCCACGTATCCGCGCGTCATCTGCTGGATGCGATCGTCGCCGACGGCAGCGGCCGCCTGCAGGCCGCTGTCGACATCCGCGGTGTCGACCAGTCCGCGCTTTTCCGCGAAGAACGCCCATACGCCCGCGTAGCAGTCGGCCTGCAGCTCGAGGCGAACCGAAAGCGCGTTGGCGGTGCGCTGGTCGCTGCGCTGCGTCTGCGCGTCGAACTGCCGCATCGTGCCGAGCAGGTTCTGGACGTGATGCCCGACCTCGTGCGCGATCACGTAGGCCTGGGCGAAGTCGCCGGGCGCCCCGAAACGCGTGTGCAATTCGCTGAAGAACGTCGTGTCGAGGTAGACGTCGCGGTCGCCCGGGCAGTAGAACGGGCCGACCGCGGCTTCGGCGCGTCCGCAGGCCGATGGGGTGGACCCGCGGAACAGCACGAGCTTCGGCGGCTCGTAGCGCGAACCCATCGCCTTGAAGACGGCGCCCCACACGTCCTCGGTGTCGCCCAGCACGCGCGCGGAGAAGTCCCTGTTCGTCTCGCTCTGCGCAAGGGCCCCGGGCGTCGCCCCGTTGGTGCCGGGGCCGGTCTGCGGGCCGTAGCCCGGCGCGGGCGCCGACGACTGCGTGGCCGGACCTCCGCCATTCCCGCCGCTCAGCAGGCCGAGCATTTCGATCGGATTGATGCCGAACAGCCAGCCGACGATGACGATCAGGATGAGTGCGCCGCCGCCGAGGCGCATGTCGCCGAACGGGAGGCCGCCGCCTCCGCCGTCGCCGGAGCCCTCGGGCGCGCCGCCGGTGCGGTCCTCGACGTTGTCGCTGCGCCGGAAATCACCCCACCGCATGGCCTTCTCCTGATCGAAGCCGCGCGGGCGCACCGCTCATGGCTTCAGCGAACGATAGAGGAAGGGCAGGCTGACGTCCATCCGGTAGTCGATCGACGAATGCGTGTCGTCGAATTCCTCGTAGAGGTGGGGGATGCCGTGCTGCGACAGGCGTTTCGAGAGCACCCGAGCGCCGTAGTGCAGGTGGTACTGGTCGCGCCATCCGCAGTCGACGTAGATGCCGCGCAGCGACCGGAGGTTGTCACGGTGGGCGGCGACCATGTTGACAGGATCGTGGCGCAGCCACTGCTTCCAGCGCGCGGGGATCATCTCGCCGGTTTCGAGGTTGAAAGGCAGGCGGAAGCCCAGCGGCGCTTTCGGGTCGGGGTCGTAGGTTGCCGCCATGGCGAGATTCATCAGCGCATGCGCCTCGGCGTCCGACAGCTTGTCGCGCGACCAGACATGCTCGAGGAAGCGCCTGACGCGGCCGTCGTCGCGGCCGTCGCCTGCGCCACGCTCGTCGTGCCGCACGTCGATCCGGCCCGGTCGGCGCGGGCGTCTGCGAAAGCGGTCGAGTTCGTTGAGCGTTCGGGGCCAGTCGGTGTAATAGCAGAAGTCGAACAGCGCATCGCCCGAGTGGTCGGCGACGGCGCCCCAGTGGCTGGCGTAGCGCATGCCATGGACGATCGCTCCGTAGCCCCCCGAGGACTTGCCGAAGCAGCCGCGATGGTCGCGCGAGGCGAGCGTGCGGAACTCGCGGTCGACGAAGGGAATCAGCTCTCGGGTCAGGTAGTCGGCATAACGCCCGACCGCACTGGAATTGACGTACTGGTTTCCGCCCATCGACGTGAAGCAGTCGGGGAAGACGAGGATCGCCGGACCCATCTTGCGCTCGGCGATCAGGCGCGCCGCGCGCTCGGGCACGTTCTCGTCGAAAGGCCGCCAGTTCAGGTGGGCGAGTCCCGACCCGGTGAAGCCGACCAGGTCGAACAGCACCGGGTAGCGCCGGCCGCGCCCGGCCGTTCTGCCGCGGCTCGTCCCGTCGTCGTAGCCGGGAGGCAGCCAGACGGCGAGCTTGCGCAGCTTCGGGTCTCCCAGTGGGTTGTCGGCGAGCACTCGCGAATCGAATTCGAGGACCATCGCGGTCCCGGCAGCGTGCGTTGTTGCCTTGCGTGTCATGGGCTGTTCTGTGGTCGTGGGGGCGCCGGGATTGTGCCGGGGGTTGGGTCGCAGGGCAATGCGCGCGCGACAAGGCTAGAATTGCGGCTTTTGCCTGCCCCGATGACATCGACGGTTTCCGGCGCCACCCCGGCGCGGCTCGAAGCGATCAGCCGCAGCGAGCTGTTCGCGAGCTTCCTCAAGATGGGTCTTCTGGGATTCGGCGGCGTGCTGCCGTGGGCCCGTCGCGTCATCGTCGACGAGCGGCGCTGGCTGAGCGACCGCGAGTTCGTCGAGGTGATCGGCCTGTGCCAGGTGCTGCCGGGTCCCAATATCGTGAACTTCGCGGTCATCTTCGGCGCGCGCAGCCGCGGCCCGGTCGGCGCATTGCTCGCGGTCTCGGCGCTCCTGTTCGTGCCGGTGGGCGTCATGCTGCTGATCGCGATGTTCTACGAGCAGGTCGCGGGAAATCCATGGGTGCGCGACGCGATCGCCGCAGCGTCGGCGGCGGCGGCGGGGCTCATCCTGGGAACCGCCACGAGGCTGTTCGTGCAGGCGCGTCCGCCGCTGCGTGGCATGCTGACCGGCGGGGCGGCGTTCGTCCTTGTCGGCATCCTGCACCTGCCCCTGTTGTGGGTCATCGTCGTGCTGATCGCCGTCGCCGTTGTCGCGGAGTGGCGGGCGTCGCGATGAGCCCCACGATGCATGTGCTGGCCGAACTCGCCATCCGGTTCTCCGCGCTTTCGCTGGTGGCGATCGGCGGCATCAACGCGATTCTTCCCGAGATCCACCGGGTCGTCGTCGACGTGCAGGGCTGGATGACCAGCGCCGAGTTCGCGCGCCTGTTCGCGCTCGCGCAGATCGCGCCAGGACCCAACGCGATGGTCGTCGCGCTGATCGGCTGGAAGGTCGCGGGCGTTGCCGGCGCGCTGGTGGCGATGGTCGCGGCCTGCGGGCCGTCGTCGCTGGCCTGCTACTACGCCTGGCGCTGGGCGGACCGCTTGCAGGAATCGAGATGGCGGGCGATCGTGCAGCGCGCGCTCGCGCCCATCGCGATCGGGCTGATCATGGCCAGCGGCTATACGCTGGCGCAGGGCGCGGACCGGTCGACTGGCGCGGTAGTGCTCACGATCACCGCTACCGCCGCGCTCGCGTTCACCCGCATCAATCCGGTGTGGCTGCTGGGAATCGCCGCCCTGGCAGGGATCGCAGGAATCGCGTGACTGGCAGGCCGATGACCGCGGGCGCGGCGGCTCGCGCCGCTGTCCCAGCGCCCGCACGTTCCTATTTCGACCTCGCCCGCTTCGCCTTCGCTGGCTTGCCCTTTTCAGGGTCGAGCATCGATCCCCTGCAGCGCGGCGCGCCGCAGCGGCAGGCATACGCTGCGAGCACGCGCGTCGTGCGGCGGCCGGGGACGTTCAACTTGTAGTCGTAGGCAAGCTCCTCGCCGGCGCGGATGGTGCGCTTCGCAGCGATGATCACCCGCCCCCGGTCATCCTCGTAGGGTTCGCAGTTGGGCTGGCAGCTGTGGTTGATCCAGCGTGCGGCGTTGCCGCGCGCGCCCGCGTCGATCACGCGGCCGTCGTTCAGCTCGAACAGGAACGTGTGGTAGGGGTTGTCCGGATCGCTGTCGGGCAGTTCGTCCGCCGCCTCCATCGAGATGCGCCGGCCCCGGTACTCGATGATGTCGGATCCCTGGCGGATGGTGCGCGAGGCGAACACGCCGCGGCCGTGGATCGGTGAATTGCGCACTGCGTATGCGCGGGTGCTCCGGGCGGAGCTTGCGGAGGAGGGCGTACGGGTCTTGACGGGCATCGGATGCGAACGCGGAAGGATTGTCTTGGCGCCGGATTGTCGCACGGCGACGCATCAGCCCGGCACGGCGCCGATCAGGGTCAGCGCGATCGGCGTGGTCACCGCGGCGAGCGCCGTCGTCACGACGATCGACGATGCCACGGCGCTGCCCAGCACGTCGAACTGGCGGGCCATCAGGTACACGTTGGCACCCACCGGCAGTGCCGCGAGCATCACGACTGCCGAGGTTTCGAGCGGCGGCAAGGTGATCATCCGCGCCAGCGCATAGACTGCCAGCGGCTGCGCGAGAAGCTTGAGCACCGCGATCGCAGCGCTCTCGCGCCACCCGGCGCGCACGCCGAATTCCGCGAGCCCCATGCCCAGTGCGATCAGCGACAGCGGCACCGCGGCCTGGCTCACCATCTGCAGCGTCTGGTCGACGACCGTCGGCAAGGGCCAGTCCAGGAACCCGAATCCGGTGCCCGCGAGGATGCTGGCGACGACCGGATTCCGGAGCACGCCACGCCCGGTCCGCGCGATCCCCGAGAACGACAGGTCACGATGCTTGGCCCATTCGACAGACACCGTGACGAGCGTCCACAGCGTCAGCGAATTGAACACGAGCACCAGCGACACCGCGGGGAGCGACGCCTCTCCCAGGGTGGCCTTGGCGAGCGGGATGCCGAGCAGCACGTTGTTGGAGAAGATGCCGCCCATCGCGAACACCGATTGCGCGGCACCGTCCATGCGGAACACCAACGCGCCCAGCACGCGACCCATCGCGTAGACGACGAGGCAGCCGCCGAAGAACGCGATCAGCAGGCGGGGGTCGACGCGCGGCAGCCGCGAGAAGTCGCTCATCAGCCGGAACAGCAGCGTCGGCACGGCGACGGTGAACACGAAGCGGGTCAGCGCATCGGACGCGCTGCGCGGCCAGCCGAAGCGCGTCAGGACATAGCCCAGCAGCACGAGCAGGAACAGCGGCGCCGTCAGCGCAACCAGGTGCAGCAGCATGCGCGGGCGCTGGGAGGGGCTGGCTCAGCCGCGGGGGCCGATCAGCGCAAGGAACTCGTCGCGGGTCGCCTGTGATTCGCGGAAGGTGCCGAGCACCGACGAGGTGATCATCTGCGAGTTCTGCTTTTCGACGCCGCGCATCATCATGCACAGGTGTTGCGCCTCGATCATCACGCCGACGCCGCGCGCGTCGATCGACTGCTGCACCGCATGGGAGATCTGCTCGGTCAGGCGCTCCTGCAGCTGCAGCCGCCTTGCGTACATGTCGACCAGGCGCGCCAGCTTGGAGACGCCGAACACGCGACCGGTCGGAATGTAGCCGATGTGACAGCGCCCGAAGAACGGGAGCATGTGGTGCTCGCAGAGGCTGTAGACCTCGATGTTCTTCACGATGACCATGCTGTTGGTCGTCTGCGTGAAGATCGCGTCGTTGATCACCGTTCCGATGTCGGTGCGGTTGCCCGAGGTCAGGAACGCGAGCGCTTTCGCCACGCGCTCGGGCGTCTTGACGAGTCCCTCGCGCTGCGGGTCCTCGCCCAGGGCCTCCAGCAGTTCCCGGGTCAGGCGCTGGATTCGATGGACGTCGATGGGCATGGCGTGGCAGTCGTGAGGGCAAGGGGGCGCGGGCCGGCGCCGGGCGAGGGCACAGTATGGAAGATCGGTCGCCGCGATGCCAGCGTGGATGCAACCCGGACCTCGCCGGCGACGAGGGCCCGGCGGCTTGCAGCGCGACACGTCCGCGTGCGCGTGCCGATGTCTGGGTCGGGTGCCGGTGGCCGCCCGGATATGCGATCATCGTTCGTCGTGGCGCAGCGCCCCGGCGCCCAAGGGCAGATTGCATCGGAGATCGATCGAATGGACTGCGCCGCTTGCGGCAAGGAAATTGCGCAGACTGCGCGTTTTTGCATCCACTGCGGTGCCGAGCAACCGGCGGCGACCGCGCGGGCCGGGCGCCCCGCGGGCGAAGCCGCCAATGCACCTGGAACCGCAGCCGCTTCACCCACCTCGTCGCGACGCGGTGGCTCGATCGCGTTCATGATCGGGGCTTGCATCGCGATTGCGCTGGTCGCGGTCGCGGCCTGGCACGTGTTGGACAACGGGCCGCCGCCCGGCGAGACACCGCCACCGGGGAGCCCATCGACGAGCGTGCCGACCGGGGAGCCGCCTCCCCCTGCCGATCAGAGTGCCGCGCCCCTGCCGCCCCCCGGCGCGCTGCCGCCCGTGGACGCGGGCAAGCCCGCAGCCGAGACCGGTGGCAGCAGCGATGCGGCCGGCGCCGAGACCCCGCCTCTGGAGGAATCGGCCGCGATGGCGCAGCGCGCTCCTGCCGTTGCCGGCAGCGCCTCGCATCCGCCAGGCGAGGCCAAGGAAGCGGTTCGGCCCGTCCCGCACGAGGCGGGGCAGCGCGCGGTCCGCCCGGCACGGCCGGCGGCTGCCGCAAGGCCGCCGGCTGCCACGGCGAAGGCGGGCGCAACGACCAAGCCGGAAGCGTCGGCAACGAAGCCGGCACCCCGAGCCATGCCCGATCACTGGGCGCGGATGGAGGAAGACCTCGCGAAGTGCACGCGCGAGGATTTCATCAATCGCGTCATCTGCGCCCAGCGGGTCAAGTTTCGCTATTGCGGCGACTACTGGGGCAAGGTTCCGCAGTGCCCCGGCAGTCCGGCCAGCGACCACGGATAGCGCGCGACCGCCGGTCAGCCGCGGCCGACGTAGGGCATCTTGGTCGCCATCACCGTCATGAACTGCACGTTGGCGTCGAGCGGCAGGCTCGCCATGTAGACGACGGCGCGGGCGACGTGGGCGACGTCCATCCGCGGCTCGGGGGCGATCTCGCCATTCGCCTGTGGAACGCCCACGGTCATCCGCGTCGTCATGTCGGTCGCGGCGTTGCCGATGTCGATCTGCCCGCAGGCGATGTCGTATTTTCGTCCATCGAGCGACGTCGATTTGGTCAGGCCCGTCATCGCGTGCTTGGTCGCCGTGTAGGGCGCGGAATTCGGCCGGGGCGCATGCGCGGAAATCGATCCATTGTTGATGATCCTGCCGCCGCGGGGCGACTGGGATTTCATCAGCCTGATCGCCGCCTGCGTGCACAGGAAGGCGCCGAGGAGGTTGGTGTCGATCACGTCGCGGATCTGGTCGACGCCGAGGTCCTCGAGCGGCGAAGACGGGGCGCTGATCCCGGCGTTGTTGAACAGCAGATCGAGGCGGCCGAAGCGCGCAAAGACGGCGTCGAACAGCGCACGCACCGACTCCGGCTGCATGAGGTCGGTGGCCACAGCCGCGGCCCGGGCGCCGTTCGCCCCGGCTTCGCGGACCGCCTCGTCGAGCGCCGCCTGGCGGCGGCCCGCGAGGGCCACGTGCCAGCCGTCCTCGAGCAGCGCCAGGGACGCCGCCTTGCCGATGCCGCTTCCTGCGCCGGTGACCAGCGCGACACGCAGTTGTCCGTCCATCGTCATCCTTCTGGTCGTGGGAACGGTGACGGTAGCACGCCGCGCAGCGAGCGGAGTGCTGCGCCGAATTCTACGACCGGGCGGCGACGGCCTGCCCGCGCGGCGCGAGGCGAAGCTTGCGGGTACCCGGCGGCGCGAACTGCGTCGGGAATGCGATCGCGTGCCCTTGCGCCATATCGATGCCCGCCCGGCGAACGGCATCGAGCGTCGCTGAGGTCTCGACCGATTCGGCGATCGTCTGCTTGCCCATGACCCGGCCGATGCGATGGATCGCCTCGACCATCGCGGCGTCGACGGGATCATGCAGCATGTTCCGGACGAAGCTCCCGTCGAGC
>DAHUXO010000032.1 GCA_027307095.1 Betaproteobacteria bacterium
TCGACGGGCAGGCGCTTCAGGTAGGTGAACGACGACACGCCGACACCGAAGTCGTCGAGCGCGAAACGGCATCCGGGCGCGCGCAAGGCGCCGATGAACTGCTCCGCCCGCGACAGGCTGGTCACCGCGGTCGTCTCGGTGATCTCGAAGCAGATCATCGAATGCGGAATGCTGAAGCGCGAGAAATTCTCGCGCACGTAATCGAGGAACTGGTCGTCGCCGATCGACGCCCCGGAGACATTGATCGCGTAGGTGCAAGCGCGCAAGGCGCTGTCGGCGGCGAGGCGCTCGGCCAGGACCCGAAACGCGCTGCGGATGACCCAGCGGTCGATCGTCGGCATCAGGTGGTAGCGCTCGGCAGCCGGAATGAACTCGATCGCGGGGATCAGCTCGCCACGCTCGTCCATCAGCCGCACCAGCAGCTCGTGGTGCCGCGCCTCGCCGGCAGGCGCGTGCAGCGCTTGCATCGGCTGGGCATGGAGGCACAGCCGGTCCTCGGCCAGCGCGCGATGGATCCGGTTCACCCATTCCATTTCGCCGCGGCGCAGCGTCACGTCGCTGTCCTCGGGACGGTAGACCTGCACGCGGTTGCGTCCCTTGTCCTTCGCGAGGTAGCACGCGGCGTCCGCTGCGGACAGCACGCTCGCGAGAGTGTGCGGGGCATCGGCCAGGTTGACCAGCCCGATGCTGACGCCGATCGTGAACGCGCGGTTGCGCCAGGCGAAGCGGAAATCGACGATGGATTTGCGCAATGCCTCGGCGATGCGCAGCGCGGGTGCCGGCGGGCAATGCGGCAGCAGCACGCCGAACTCGTCGCCTCCGAGCCGCGCGAGGACGTCGCCCTCGCGCAGCTTCGGCCGCAGCAATGCGCCGATCTGGCGCAGCAGCTCGTCGCCCGCGGCGTGTCCGCCGGTGTCGTTGACGACCTTGAACTGGTCGAGGTCGAGGTACAGCACCGCGTGCTGGGCGCCGTCGTCGGCGGGGCGATCCACGATGGCGCGGACGCGCTGCTCGAACTCGCGGCGATTGAGCAGCCCGGTCAGCGCGTCGTGGCTCGCGAGGCTCGACAGCTGCGCCGCGTACCGGCGCTCGCGGCTCATGTCCTGGATCACCAGTACGGCGCCGACGATCCTCGCGCTGCGATCGCGGATCGGTGCGACGCTGTGATCGATCGCGATCGACTCGGCGCCGCGGCAGAGCAGCACGACGTTGCCTTCGGCTTCGACGGTCGCGCCTTCGGCGAGCGCGCGGGTGACCGGGTCGGGAATCGGGGCGCCGGTGGCTTCGTCGACGATCGCGAAGACCTCCGCCACCGGACGACGCCGGGCTTCGGCGTTGCGCCATCCGGTCAGGCGCTCGGCCACCGGGTTCAGGTACTCGATCAGTGCGTCGGTGTCGACGGTGATGACCGCATCCGCGATCGACGCAAGGGTGACCTGCGCGCGCTCCTTCTCCTCGAACAGCCTCAGCTCGGCCGGGTCACGCTCGAGCTCGCGGGCCATCCGGTGGAGCGCAGCGCGCGCACGCGCCACGGCAACGACGCAGAGCGCGAGGGTCGCGACGAGCCCGGTCGCGAGCAGCGGCAGCGTAGAGGGACTCGGCCCCGCGCCGGCCGTGGGCGTGTAGACGATGACGCCGATCGCCGCGAAGGCCAGCGCCGCGAGCAGCGCCATCGCGCCGACGAACGGCCACGCGATGGTGACGAGGCGCCTGTCCGCTGAGGATGCCGATGCCGGGATCGAGGCGTCGTTCATTGTGGGTCTGCGTGCCGCGATCTGCATCGACAGTGCGCGCCGGTGCCGCGCGGCAATGCGCCGGCGCCGTCAGCCTCCGGCCGGGTCCCCTGCGGCGACCGCGGTCGCGTGCAGCGCGGCATCGACGTTGGGCATCGCATCATGCGGGGCGGCGGGTGGCTTGCGCGTCACCGGATTCTCGCACGCCTTCCGCCAGCCGTCGTGGCGCGACGATGAAGTCCACACCGCCCAGTGCAGCGCCGACAGCGACGTGGGATCGGCGATCAGCGCCGTCTTGTCGGCGGGCGACAACGCGTCGGGGCCCTCGCGGAGCGCCCGGTCGACGCGGGCGGCGGCCTCGCGTGCGTAAGGGAGGATCGCCGGGCGCGCAACCGCCTGCGCACACACCAGCGCGTTGACGACAGGATCGACGACGGCAGTCGCGAAGTCGGCCGCGGGCGCCGCGTGATGCCAGTAGCGGCGCGTGGCCTTGATCTCCGGGGGCGGGTGCGATTCCTCCGGGATGAGGAAGAATCTCCGGCGGCGGAGCTTGCGCCCCAGGCCCGCGCGACTGGTGATCACCGAGATCGGCATCGACAGGATCAGTGCGCCGACGACGGGGAGGAGCCACCACAGGAACGACGGATTGAGCCACCAGACGAACGCAGCCCAGACGACGCCGAGCAGCGTGTGCAGGCCGTGGCGCCGCAGCGCCTCCAGCCATCCCGTTTCGGCATCTTCGCGCGGCGGCGATTTCCAGCGCACCGATCTTCCGGCCAGTGCGGTCACGACGAACCGCGTGTGGAACAGCATGCGGATCGGCGCCAGCAGCGCCGAGATCGTCATCTCTCCAATCAGGCTCGCTGCGAGATGCAGCCGGCCACCGTGCGCCGATGGTTCGCGCAGCGCGACGCGCAGGGCGGCCAGGACCTTGGGAAGGAACAGCAGCACGGCGGTCGCCGAGAACAGCGTCACCGCCCACTCGGGACGCCATTCCGGCCACACCGGAAAGAGCTGGTAGGGCTGGACGAAATAGGTGGGCTCGAGCAGCGTGTGCACGGCGAGGAGCACCGTCGACAGGATCAGGAACAGGAACCACAGCGGCGCCGACAGGTAGGCCAGCACGCCCGTCATGAAGACCGCGCGGTGTGCGGGATGCAGGCCCTCCATCCAGAAGAAGCGGAAATTCATCAGGTTCCCCTGGCACCAGCGCCGGTCGCGCGACAGCTCGTCGATGAGATTCGGCGGCATCTCCTCGTAGCTCCCCGGGAGGTCGTAGGCGATCCAGACGCCCCAGCCGGCGCGGCGCATCAGCGCGGCTTCGACGAAATCGTGCGACAGGATCTCGCCGGAAAGCGCGCCATGGCCCGGCAGGCGGCCGAGCGCGCAGTGCCGGATGAAAGGCGCGACGCGGATGATCGCGTTGTGGCCCCAGTAGTGCGACTCGCCGAACTGCCAGAAATGCAGGCCTGCCGTGAACAGCGGTCCGTAGACCCCGGTGGCGAACTGCTGGACGCGCGCGTAGAAAGTGTCGCGGCCGGCGGCGCGCGGCGCGGTCTGGATGATGCCGGCATCGGGGTTGCCCTCGGCGATGCGCACCAGAGTCGTCAGGCAGTCGCCGCTCATGACGCTGTCGGCGTCGAGCACGACCATGTAGCGGTACTTGCGCCCCCAGCGTCGGCAGAAGTCGGCGACGTTGCCGCTCTTGCGCTTGATCCGATGCTGGCGCCAGCGGTAGAAGATCCGCCCGAACCCGTCGATGGCGCGGTTGAGCCTGGCCCAGGCGTCGATCTCCGCGATGCGGATGTCCGGATTGCCGCTGTCGGAGAGCACGAAGAAATCGAAGCGTTCGAGCGCGCCGGTGTCGCGTAGCGATTCGTAGGTGGCGCGCAATCCCGCGAACACCCGTGCCACGTCCTCGTTGCAGATCGGCATGACGATCGCGGTGCGTGCGTCCTCGGGGATCGCCAGGGCGCTGTCGCAGCAGGTTCGCCGCGAGATCGCAAAATGATCGCGCCCCGACACGAGCAGCACGAAGCCCGCGATCGCCGTCCAGAACCCGGCCGAGATCCAGCCGAAGAGGACCGCGAAAAGCGCGAGGACGGCGATCTCGAGCGGCTGTCGGCCGTGGTAGGGCAGCACCCGCGTCATGTAATCGGTGGCGACGATGGTTTGCCCGACGATCAGGGCGAGCAGCAGCAGTCGTCGCCGCGCCGCGCGCCGGCGCCAGTGCGCCGCAGGATCGGCGCGCGCCGTGCCGTCGGGTTCCGGCGGACAGGCGTCGCCGGACAGCGCACGATTTGCCCCGCGCGCCGGCCATGCCTGCGGCGCCATCGAGCTTCGTGCGAGCGGCGGGGTCGTATCGAGGCGTTCGCGGCCCTGGACGTCGCGCGTCAGCACCGGGCCCGCAGGCGCTCGCGGATCGCCTTGCGCCAGCCGGATGCGCGCGCCGATCGTCGCCTGGGCGGGATTGGCTCCGATTGCGGCCGGATTGCCCAGTTGCGCGTGCACGTCGGCGAGCACCGGCCCGATCGACTTCCCTGCGGCGAGGGCATGCGCCTCGAGCTGCGCGCGCCGCTCCGCCGCCAGAGGCAGTCGCGCGAGATAGCGCTGCAACGCGCCTGCGATGCCCGCGCCCGCGCTCAGCTTCCCGGGAGGATGTAGCTCCACGTTTCCGAGAGTGTCGCGTTGCCGCTGCGCAGGAAAGCGCGCAATTCGCCGGGCTTCTTTTCGTCCTGGCGCTTGACGCGAAGCGCGAGACGCCATCCGCCGGTCGCGTCGTCGTGGAAGGTGTTCGACTCGATCACGTCGACGTTCGGATCCGTGGACACGACCGCCTTCACCGCGGCGCCGGCGGGAAGCCTGCGCAGCGCCGGGCCTTCGAAATCCACCATCAGTGCGATGCTGTCGTCGGGTTTGCGCAGGTAGCCGTGGCCGCGGCGCGTCTGCGCGACCCACGCGAGCGGTGGGCGCGTCTCGTTGTCCTTCTGCCACAGCATCCGGTACTCGAGATCGAGGGGCTTGCCCGGCTGCGGCGGGTTGTCGGGCGTGAAGAACGCGACGATGTTGTCGTTGGTCTCGTCGGGTGTCGGAATCTGCACGAGCTCGATGCGGCCCGCTCCCCAATGCCCCTTGGGCTCGATCCACAGCGACGGGCGCAGGTCGTAGCGTGCTTCGAGGTCCTCGTAGCTCGCGAAGCTGCGGTCGCGCTGCATCAGGCCGAAGCCCAACGGGTTCGTGACGCTGAACGACGTGACGAGAAGGCGCTTCGGATCGATCAGGGGGCGCCAGATCCATTCGCCGGTCCCCGCCTCGATGGACAGGCCGTCGGAGTCGTGGACCTCGGGGCGGTAGTCGTCGATGCCGGGCCTGTCGTTCTCGCCGAAGTAATACATGCTGGTCAGCGGCGCGAGACCGAGCTTCGCGACGTTCTGCCGGAGGAAGAGCCTTGCGCGGACTTCGACGACGGTCTCCACCCCGGGTTTCAGCAGGAAGCGGAACGCGCCAGCCGCTCGCGGCGAATCGAGCAGCGCGTAGATCCGCAGCTCGCGCGCGGAAGGCGCCGGACGCTCGATCCAGAACTCGGTGAAGCGGGGAAATTCCTCGCCGGACATCAGGCCGGTGTCGATCGCGAGGCCCCGCGCCGAGATGCCGTAGTGCTGATCCTTGCCCAGGGCGCGGAAATAGCTCGCTCCGAGAAACACCATCACCTCGTCCTTGTACCTGGGTGAGTTGATCGCGTAATGGACGCGAAACCCGGCGAAGCCGAGGCCACGCAGCGCCTTGGGGTCGATGTGGTTCCCGCCATAGTCGAACATCGACGGGTCGAAGTGGATTTCGTGTGTGCCGTCAGGACCGATCTCGTGGATGCGCAGCGCCTCGTTGTAGTAGAGCCCTTCGTGGAAGAACATCAGCTCGAACGGCAGCTTTGCCGCGCGCCACCAGGCCCGCTGGGGCTTGAAGCGGATGTCGCGATACTGGTCGTAGGTCAGCGCCTGCAGCGCGTCGGGAAGCTTCGCGGACGGCTTCTTGTACGACGTCGTGGCGAGCTGCGCTGCGCGCTGCGCGACGTCGTTGAATCCGAACGCCGACGCGACGTCCGGGGCCGATACGGCCGCGAACGCGAGTGCGAGTGCAAGTGCCGGCGACAGCGTCGACAGGGGTCCGCGGATGGGAGTGGAGCGAGTCCATGCCAGCATAACCTGCAATTGTCGCTCACCGTGGGTTCGGGACAGCGCGGCGAATGCAACCTGCGCGCGCGTGAGCGCGCGCCCACTGAAGTGCCGCCCGAAGCCGCTGGTGCAGATCGTCGGGCCCCGGCAGACCGACGGTCGCGCGGCCCGGCAGTCGCCTGCGGGATACCGCAAGCATGGCCCATAGTAGGGTGCGGGGACGTAGCAATGCGGCGCGGGGGGGGGGGGGCGGTGGCAAACCGGAGGCACCGGCGGACAATGGACGTATGCATCGGCGCTGCGGCGTCGTGATGACGCAGCCTCCTGGCGGTGATCTGTTGTCGCAGCCCGACACCCCGGTGTCCTCTGCGCATCCTGTCATCCCCGTGGTGGCGCTGGACGTTGGTGCATGGGTCCGCATGATGTGCGAGGTCAGGCTGTCGCAGGCGCGCGGTGGATTGTGAAGATGGGACTTCGCCCCCAAATTCAGGGGACGTCGGGTCCTCTGGACTGCGACCGAGCGATCGCAGATGGCGATGAGCGAACGATTTCGTGCAGCAGCTTGCAACATTCGATGGGGATGTCAGCGATGACTCGAACGAACATGAATGCCTGGATGACCCGGCTGGTGATTGCCTTGGCGTCGCTCGCATGCTTCGGCGCAGCGGCACAGGTTTCGTCTGCGGTCGCGGAGGGGGATCCCCCGATGCGCGTCGGGCGCCTCGCGTACTACAGCGGCAATGTGAGCTACTCGCCGGCCGGGGATGAACAATGGGTCGGAGCGCAGGTCAACCGGCCGATCGTGATCGGCGACCGGCTGTGGTCGGACGAGGACGGCCGCGTCGAGGTTTCGATCGACGACGGATCGTGGTACCTGGGTCCCCTGACCAGCGTGACAGTGTCGAACCTCGACGACCGCACGACGCAGCTGCAACTGCAGCAGGGCACGCTCGACGTCACGCTGCGCCGCCTGGCGGGGGGCAACGTCGTCGAGATCGACACGCCGAACGTCGCGTTTTCGCTGACACGCCCGGGGCGCTACCGCATCGAAGTCGATCCGGACGGGGGTTCCACATCCGTGATCGTGCGCAACGGATCAGGCATCGTCTACGGCGACGAAACCTCCTACGTCGTGACGGCGGGGCAGGCCTATCGCTTCTTCGGAACGGACCTCGGCGACAACGAATTCCTCGCGCCTCCGCCCTACTATGCGTTCGATCGCTGGACAGCCGAGCGAGAACGGCGCTACGCCAACGCGGTATCGGCGCGCTATGTTTCGCCGGACGTCGTCGGCTACGCCGACCTCGACAGCTACGGGAGCTGGAGCGTCGTCGCGAGCTACGGCAACGTGTGGTTCCCGCGCGAGGTCGCCGCCGGATG
>DAHUXO010000033.1 GCA_027307095.1 Betaproteobacteria bacterium
TCTCGATTTCCGGACGTGGCACGGTGGTGACGGGGCGCATTGAGCGCGGGATCATCAAGGTGAACGATGAGGTGGAGATCGTCGGGTTGAAGGCGACGCAGAAGACGACCTGCACGGGCGTAGAGATGTTCCGCAAGCTGCTGGATGAGGGGCAGGCGGGAGACAACGTGGGCGTGCTGTTGCGCGGCACGAAGCGTGAGGAAGTGGAGCGTGGTCAGGTGCTGGCGAAGCCTTCGTCGATCACGCCGCACACGAAGTTCAGCTGCGAGGTGTATGTGCTGTCGAAGGAGGAGGGGGGTCGGCACACGCCGTTCTTCAACGGATATCGGCCGCAGTTTTATTTCCGGACGACGGACGTGACGGGGAGCTGCGTGCTGCCGGGGGGGACGGAGATGGTGATGCCGGGGGACAACGTTGCGATGGAGGTGACATTGATTGCGCCGATCGCGATGGAGGAGGGGTTGCGGTTCGCGATCCGGGAAGGCGGGCGCACGGTGGGTGCCGGCGTCGTCTCCAAGGTCATCGAGTAGTGCGAGGCGAGCGCGGAGCAGGGGTTCCGCCAAGGCGGGGATGCGACCGCGAGCGAGCACCCGAGGCGGGGCGCTGCGACCGGGAAGACAGGAAGGCAACGCACAAGCAGGCGCGCGAGCGCCGGGCCGTGCAAGAGGTGACGTGATGCAAAACCAGAGAATTCGGATCCGATTGAAGGCGTTCGATTACAAGCTGATCGACCAGTCGGCACAGGAGATCGTCGACACCGCGAAGCGTTCGGGCGCGGTCGTCAAGGGCCCGGTCCCGCTGCCGACCAAGATCGAGCGCTACGACGTCCTGCGCTCGCCGCACGTCAACAAGACGTCGCGCGACCAGTTCGAGATCCGCACGCACCTGCGGCTGATGGACATCATCGACCCGACCGACAAGACCGTCGATCAGTTGATGAAGCTCGATCTGCCTGCCGGCGTGGACGTGGAGATCAAGCTGCAGTAACAGCTGTGAACAGTCCGGCCAATTGCAGCCGGCACCGGAGTGATCCGGGAACCTAGAAGAGAGATGATCATGAGTCTTGGATTGGTAGGTCGCAAGGTCGGAATGACCCGCGTCTTCACCGAAGAGGGCGCCGCGGTTCCGGTGACGGTGCTCGACGTCGCGAACAACCGCGTCACGCAGGTGAAGACGCCCGACGCCGACGGTTATGCCGCCGTGCAGATCACCTGGGGCAAGCGGCGTGCGTCGCGCGTCGTCAAGCCGCAGGCGGGGCACCTGGCGAAGGCCGGGGTCGAGGCGGGGCAGGTGCTGAAGGAATTCCGCGTCGGCGCGGACGAGCTTTCGAAGTTCAAGCCGGGCGATGTCGTCGGCGTCGATTCCTTCGAGGTCGGCCAGCTGGTCGACGTCACCGGCACGACCAAGGGCCGCGGCTTCACCGGCGTGATCCGCCGCCACAACTTCAGCTCCAATCGCGCGTCGCACGGGAACTCGCGCTCGCACAACACGCCGGGCTCGATCTCGATGGCGCAGGACCCGGGCCGCGTGTTCCCGGGCAAGCGCATGGCGGGCCAGTACGGCAACGTGACGCGCACCATCCAGACGCTGCCGGTGGTTCGCGTCGACAAGGAGCGCGGCCTGTTGCTGGTCAAGGGCTCGGTGCCCGGCGCCGACGGCACGCACATCGTCGTCCGCCCATCGGTGAAGACGCCGGCGAAGAAGGGGGCGTGACCATGGACCTCGATCTGATCGACGACAAGGGGCACAAGGCCTCGACGGTCGCGGCGTCCGACGCGTTGTTCGGGCACGCCTACAACGAGGCGCTGATCCACCAGGTCGTGACCGCCTACCAGGCGAATGCACGCCAGGGGACTCGCGCCCAGAAAGGCCGCGGCGAGGTCAACAAGTCGCACCGCAAGCCCTGGGCGCAGAAGGGCACCGGCCGCGCGCGCGCGGGCCAGGCGAACAGCCCGCTGTGGCGCGGCGGCGGCAAGATCTTCCCGAGCTCGCCCGACGAGAACTTCTCGCACAAGGTCAACCGCAAGATGTACCGCGCCGGGATCGCATCGATCCTGTCGCAGCTCGTCCGCGAAAGCCGCCTGTCGGTGATCGAGGCGCTGGCGATGGAGTCGCCGAAGACCAAGCTGTTCGCGCAGAAGATCAAGGGCTACGGCCTCGAGGGCACGGTGCTGGTCGTGACCGAGAAGCTCGACGACAACGTGTTCCTGTCGTCCCGCAACCTGCCGAACGTGCTCGTGCTCGAGACACGCGAAGTCGACCCCGTGAGCCTCGTCCGGTTCAACCACGTGCTGCTGACCAAGGGCGCGGTGGCGCAATTCGAGGAGATGCTGGGATGAACGCGCCCGTCAAATACAACTCCGAGCGCCTGATGACGGTGCTGCTCGCGCCGGTCGTGTCGGAAAAGGCCACGTTCCTCGCGGACAAGCACGAGCAGGTGATCTTTCGCGTGACGCAGAACGCGACCAAGCCCGAGGTGAAGGCTGCCGTCGAGCTGATGTTCAAGGTCGAGGTCGAGTCGGTGCAGATCTCCAATGTCAAGGGCAAGGAGAAGCGCTTCGGCCGCTTCATGGGCCGGCGCAGGAACTGGAAGAAGGCCTACGTGTGCCTGAAGCCGGGCCAGCAGATCAACTTCGCGGCGGAGGCCTGACATGGCACTGGTCAAAGTCAAACCGACCTCGAACGGGCGCCGTTCGCTGGTCAAGGTCGTCAACCCCTCCCTGCACAAGGGGCCGCCGGTCGCTTCGCTCGTCGAGAGCCAGAAGCGCGGCTCGGGGCGCAACAACCTCGGTCACATCACGACGCGCCACAAGGGCGGCGGTCACAAGCAGCACTACCGGATCGTCGACTTCAAGCGCAACAAGGACGGCATTCCGGCGAAGGTCGAGAGGCTGGAGTACGACCCCAACCGCAGCGCCAATCTCGCCCTGCTGCTCTACACGGACGGCGAGCGCCGCTACATCATCGCGCCGCGCGGCGTCGCGGTGGGCGTGCAGCTGATGTCGGGCAGCGAGGCGGCGATCAAGCCGGGCAACACGCTTCCGCTGCGCAACATCCCGGTCGGCACGACGATCCACTGCATCGAGATGCAGCCGGGCAAGGGTGCGCAGATGGCACGCTCGGCCGGCGCGGGCGTGCAGCTGCTGGCGCGCGAAGGAATCTACGCGCAGGTGCGGCTGCGCTCGGGCGAGATCCGCAAGGTGCATGTCGACTGCCGCGCGACGATCGGCGAAGTCGGCAACGAGGAGCACAGCCTGAGATCGATCGGCAAGGCGGGTGCGCAGCGCTGGCGCGGCATCCGCCCGACGGTGCGCGGCATCGCGATGAACCCGGTCGACCACCCGCACGGGGGCCGCACCAACGGCGGCATGCATCCGGTGTCGCCGTGGGGCACGCCGACCAAGGGCTACAAGACGCGCCGCAACAAGCGCACCGACGTGATGATCGTGCGCCGCCGCAACGCGACCAAGGGATAACGGAACATGGCACGCTCAATCAAGAAGGGTCCGTTCGTCGACGAACATCTGGTGAAGAAGGTCGACGCCGCGCGCGCCGTCAACGACAAGAAGCCGATCAAGACCTGGTCGCGCCGCTCGACGATCACGCCGGAATTCGTCGGCCTGACGATCGCCGTGCACAACGGCAAGCAGCACATTCCGGTCTACGTGTCCGAGAACATGGTCGGGCACAAGCTCGGCGAGTTCGCGCTGACCCGCACGTTCAAGGGCCACTCGTCGGACAAGAAGGTCTCGGCGCCGGCCGCGCCCAAGCGGAAGTGAGGACATGATGCAAACCACTGCCACGCTTCGAGGCGTACGCCTGTCGGCCCAGAAGGGCCGGCTGATCGCCGACCAGATCCGCGGCCTGCCGGTCGACCGGGCGCTCAACATCCTTGCGTTCAGTCCCAAGAAAGGCGCGCGGATCCTGAAGAAGGTGCTCGAGTCGGCGATCGCCAATGCCGAGCACAACGAGGGCGCCGACATCGACGAGCTCAAGGTGACGACCGTCTACGTCGACAAGGCCGATACGCTGCGCCGCTTCACTGCACGCGCCAAGGGCCGCGGGAACGTGATCGGCAAGCAAAGCTGCCACATCCACGTCGTCGTCGGCGACGGGAAATAAGGAACCGCCATGGGACAGAAGATACATCCGACCGGATTCCGCCTCGCGGTCACCCGCAACTGGTCGTCGCGATGGTTCGCGAACACCAAGCACTTCGGCGCGACGCTGGCCGAGGACCTCAAGGTCCGCGAGTACCTGAAGAAGAAGCTCGCGCACGCATCGGTTGCCAAGGTGACGATCGAGCGGCCGGCGAAGAACGCGCGCATCACCATCCACAGTGCGCGCCCGGGCGTCGTCATCGGCAAGAAGGGCGAGGACATCGAGACGCTGCGCGCCGACCTGCGCCGGATGATGGGCGGCGACGTCGGCCTCAACATCGAGGAAATCCGCAAGCCGGAGATCGATGCACAGCTCGTCGCCGATTCCATCGCCCAGCAGCTCGAGAAGCGGATCATGTTCCGCCGTGCGATGAAGCGGGCGATGCAGAACGCGATGCGGCTGGGCGCCCAGGGCATCAAGGTGATGAGCTCCGGCCGGCTGAATGGCGTCGAGATCGCGCGGCGCGAGTGGTACCGCGAGGGCCGCGTGCCGCTGCATACGCTGCGCGCGGACATCGACTATGGTTTTGCCGAGGCGCGCACCACCTACGGCGTCATCGGAATCAAGGTGTGGGTCTTCAAGGGTGAGGTGATGGCGCACAACGCGGAGCCGGCAGCGGCACCCGCGCCGGCACCTGCACCCGCGCGCCCGCGTCGGGCAGGACCAGGAGCGAAGAATGCTGCAGCCAGCTAGAAGGAAATACCGGAAGGAACAGAAGGGCCGCAACAAGGGCGTCGCGACCGTCGGCAACAAGGTCAGCTTCGGCGAGTACGGCCTCAAGGCGATCGCGCGTGGCCGCCTGACGTCGCGCCAGATCGAGGCGGCGCGGCGCGCGATGACGCGTCACATCAAGCGCGGCGGCCGGATCTGGATCCGCATCTTCCCGGACAAGCCGGTGTCGAAGAAGCCGGCCGAGGTCCGCATGGGCAACGGCAAGGGCAATCCGGAGTACTACGTCGCGGAAATCCAGCCGGGCAAGGTGCTCTACGAGATGGACGGCGTCGAGGAGGCCCTGGCCCGCGAGGCTTTCGCGCTCGCGGCGGCCAAGCTGCCGCTCAAGACGACGTTCGTTCACCGCCTGGTGGGCTGACGGAGAGGGACATGAAACGCACCGAAGCGAAGAAGGCGCTGGCGGGGAAGTCCCCCGTCGAGCTGCAGGCGGAACTGGAAGCGCTGCTGAAGGAGCAGTTCGGCTTGCGGATGCAGGTCGCCACCCAGCAGATCACGAACACGGCCAAGCTGAAGGACGTGCGCCGCGGCATCGCGCGCGTCCGTACGCTGCTGGCCCGGGAAGCGGGCGCCCAGGCGCCTGCGGCCCAGGGCAAACAAGGAGCCCGCGCATGAGCGGAGAGACCCAGGGCGCCGCGGCGCCGGTGCAGGACAGCGCGGCGCGCAAGACGCTGGTCCAGACGGTGACCGGCCGCGTCGTCAGCGACAAGATGAACAAGACGATCACCGTGCTGGTCGAGCGCCGCGTCAAGCATGCGCTCTACGGCAAGGTCGTCACCAAGTCGAACAAGTACCACGCGCACGACGAGAACAACGAGTGCAAGGCGGGGGACCTGGTCGAGATCCAGGCGACGCGTAAGCTCTCGAAGACGAAGGCGTGGCGCGTGCTGCGGGTCGTCGAGAAGGCGAAGCCGGTCTGACCCCGGTTTCCCGGCTGGGTATTGCATGGAAGCCAGGAAGCTGTCATAATTTTCGTTTTCCCGCCGCGGACGTCGGGGCGTTTTGTGAAAACGCGGGCTCCGCGGCCTGTCCCACCCGGGTGCAGTGCTGGACCGCTCCCGCACGGGTTCCAAAACTGGCCGCCGCCTGGTTCAGGCGGGTCCGCAGGTCCGAAAGGGCCTGCGCCGAAGGCGGATCAAGTTGGAGAGAAGTCGTCATGATTCAAATGCAGACGGTACTCGACGTCGCCGACAACACGGGCGCGCGCGCAGTCATGTGCATCAAGGTGCTGGGCGGCAGCAAGCGGCGCTATGCCCACATCGGTGACGTGATCAAGGTGACGGTCAAGGACGCCGCGCCGCGCGGGCGCGTCAAGAAGGGCGAGATCTACAACGCAGTCGTCGTGCGCACCCGCCAGGGCGTGCGGCGTGACGACGGCGCGCGGGTCCGTTTCGACACCAACGCCGCCGTGCTGCTCAACGCCAAGCTCGAGCCGATCGGCACCCGGATCTTCGGACCGGTCACGCGGGAGCTCCGCACCGAGCGGTTCATGAAGATCGTGTCGCTGGCGCCGGAAGTGCTCTGACCTTCCCGCCCAGTCGCATTCGCAGAGACCAAACATGCGCAAGATCAAGAAGGGCGACAACGTCGTCGTGATCGCGGGCCGGGACAAGGGCAAGCGTGGCGACGTCTCGATCGTCGTCGACGACACGCACGTCGTCGTGAACGGGGTGAACCAGGTGCGCAAGCACACGAAGCCCAACCCGATGAAGAACCAGCCGGGCGGCATCGTCACGGTCGAGCTGCCGATCCACGTCTCGAACGTCGCGATCTGGAACCCGGTCACGCGCAAGGCCGACCGGATCGGCTTCCGCGTCCTCGACGACGGCCGGAAGGTCCGTTTCTACAAGTCCAACGGCGAGCAGATCAATGGCTGAAGACAAGCGCCCGGGAGCGAAGACCCCGAAGGCCGAAAAGAAGGCCGCCAAGGCGGAGAAGGCTGCACGGCCGGCCGCCGCCGCGCACGTCGCCGACCAGCCGCACCAGCCGGCGCGCCTGAAAGGCGTCTATCGAGACCAGATCGCGCCGGCGCTGACGAAGCAGTTCGGATACAAGACGCCGATGCAGGTGCCGCGGATCTCCAAGATCGTACTGAACATGGGCGTCGGCGAGGCGACCAGCGACAAGAAGATCCTCGAGAACGCCGTCGGCGACATGACCAAGATCGCCGGCCAGAAGCCGGTGGTCACCAAGGCGCGCAAGGCCATCGCGGGCTTCAAGATCCGCGAAGGCTACCCGATCGGGTGCATGGTGACGCTGCGCGACGAACGGATGTACGAGTTCCTCGACCGCCTGGTGTCGGTGGCGCTGCCCCGCGTTCGCGACTTCCGCGGCGTGTCGGGCCGCGGCTTCGACGGTCGCGGCAACTACAACATGGGTGTCAAGGAACAGATCATCTTTCCGGAGATCGAGTACGACAAGATCGACGCGATCCGGGGCATGAACATCACGATCACGACGACCGCGAAGACCGACGCCGAAGCGAAGGCGCTGCTCGCCGCGTTCAAGTTTCCGTTCAGGAACTAAGGATTCCGCCATGTCGAAGCTGGCACTGATCAACCGCCAATACAAGCGCGAGAAGCTCGTCGCGAAGTACGCGAAGAAGCGCGCGACCCTCGTCGCGATCGTCGAGGACATGCGGCTCTCGGACGAGGACCGCTACGCGGCGCGGCTCAAGCTGCAGGCGCTGCCCCGCAACGCGAATCCGACGCGGTTGCGCAACCGTTGCCTGATCACCGGACGGCCGCGCGGCGTGTTCAGCAAGTTCGGTCTCGGGCGCAACAAGCTGCGCGAGTACGCGATGCGCGGGGAGATCCCCGGCATCGTCAAGGCCAGCTGGTAAAGGTGAGGTGACGAGATGAGCATGACTGATCCCATCGCCGACATGCTGACCCGCATCCGCAATGCGCAGATGAGGGAGCGGACGGTCGTCGCGATGCCCTCGTCGAAGGTCAAGATCGCGATCGCCCGCGTCCTCAAGGACGAGGGCTACATCGAAGGATTCAAGATCTCCGGCGAGGAAGCGGCGAAGCCGCAGCTCGAGATCGCGCTGCGCTACTACGCGGGCCGGCCGGTGATCGAGAAGATCGAGCGGGTGTCGAAGCCCGGGCTTCGCATCTACAAGGGCAAGGACGACATTCCGCGCGTCATGAACGGGCTGGGAATCGCCATCGTTTCGACGTCGCAGGGCGTGATGACGGACCGCAAGGCGCGCGCCACCGGTGTCGGTGGCGAAGTGCTCTGCATCGTGGCCTGACGGGAGAGACAGGATGTCGCGCATCGGCAACAACCCGATCAAGCTTCCGGAGAAGATCGAAGTGACGCTCGCCGCCGGCGAGATCTCGGTCAAGGGCCCGCTCGGCACGCTCTCGCGGAAGTTCGGTCCGCAGGTCACGATCGAGAAGAGCGGCCAGGACCTCGTCTTCAAGGCCGCGAACGACGAGGCTCGCGCGTTGCAGGGAACCCTGCGGGCGCTGGTAGCCAACATGGTCAAGGGCGTGTCGCAGGGCTTCGAGAAGAAGCTGACGCTCGTCGGCGTCGGCTATCGCGCCCAGGCCGCCGGCGACAAGCTCAACCTGTCGCTCGGCTTTTCGCACCCGGTCGTGCATTCGATGCCCAAGGGCGTCAAGGTCGAAACCCCGCAGCAGACGGAGATTCTCGTCAAGGGCATCGACAAGCAGCAGGTCGGCCAGGTCGCCGCGGAGATCCGTGCATACCGTCCGCCCGAGCCGTACAAGGGCAAGGGCGTGCGCTATGTCGACGAGCGGGTGATCATCAAGGAAACGAAGAAGAAGTAATCCTTCTTCGACGAGGAGTTCAGATGAACAAGAAGGAAGCTCGAGTCCGCCGCGCCCGCAAAACCCGGGTGCGCATTGCCGAGCAGCGTGCAACCCGCCTGGTCGTCGGGCGGTCGAACTGCCACATCTACGCGCAGATCATCGCGCCGACGGGCGACAAGGTGCTCGCGAGCGCATCGACCCTCGAGGCGGACGTGCGCAAGGACGTGAAGAACGGCGGCAACACGGCCGCCGCGACGGCGATCGGCAAGCGCATCGCCGAGCGTGCGAAAGCGCTCGGGATCGAATCGGTCGCATTCGACCGTGCGGGATTCCGATTCCATGGCCGCGTGAAGGCGCTGGCCGACGCGGCCCGCGAGGGCGGCCTGAAGTTCTGAGCAGGGGTTCTACATGGCACAGCAACGATCCAACCCGCGCCAGCCGCAGCAGCAGGATGACCGCGGAGACGGCCTGCGCGAGAAGATGATCTCGATCAACCGCGTCACCAAGGTGGTGAAGGGCGGGCGCATCCTCGGCTTCGCCGCGCTGACGGTCGTCGGCGACGGCGACGGACGCGTCGGCATGGGCAAGGGCAAGGCGAAGGAAGTGCCGGTCGCCGTGCAGAAGGCGATGGAGCAGGCCCGGCGCAACATGGTCAAGGTGCGCCTGAAGAAGGGCACCCTGCATCACGCGGTGGAGGGTCGCCACGGCTCGACCCGCGTCCATATGCAGCCGGCATCCGACGGGACCGGCGTCATCGCCGGCGGCGCGATGCGCGCGGTGTTCGACGTCGTCGGCGTGACGAACATCCTCGCCAAGTGCCACGGCTCGACCAACCCGTACAACGTGGTTCGCGCGACGCTGAACGGCCTCGAAGCGATCAACGCGCCGGCGGACATCGCCGCGAAGCGCGGCAAGACCGTCGAAGAGATCCTGGAGGCCTGACGATGTCCGGCGACAAGAAGATCAAGGTGACGCTGGTCAAGGGCATCGCCCGCTGCCGCGAGGACCATCGCGCGACGGTGCGCGGGCTGGGGCTCAAGCGGATCCGGCACACCGTCGAGCTCGCGGACACCAAGGCGATCCGCGGCATGATCAACAAGGTCAGCTACCTCGTGTCGGTGGCGGGCGAGTGAAATCCTGGAGCACGCGATGCGTCTGAATACGATGAAGCCCGCCGCGGGCAGCAAGAAGGCGAGGCGCCGCGTCGGCCGCGGCATCGGCTCGGGCCTGGGGAAGACGGCCGGCCGCGGGCACAAGGGCCAGAAGTCGCGTTCAGGCGGCTTCCACAAGGTCGGGTTCGAAGGCGGCCAGATGCCGCTCCAGCGGCGCCTGCCGAAGCGCGGCTTCGTCTCGCGCACCCGCGACGACACCGCCCAGGTCCGGCTGGCCGACCTCGCGAAGATGCCGGTGACCGAAATCGACCTCCTCGCGCTGAAGGCTGCGGGGCTCGTGCCGTCGTTCGCCAAGACGGCCAAGGTGATCAAGACGGGCAAGCTCGACAAGGCGGTCAAGCTGACCGGCGTGGCGGCGACGCAGGGCGCCAAGGCGGCGATCGAGGCCGCTGGCGGCAGCGTGGCTTGAATCGGCGCACGGACAACGCAATCTGGGACATTCTGTGGCAACGGCAAATCCGGCCCTGAAAAGCGGCGACAAGTACAGCGACCTGAAGCGCCGGCTGTGGTTCCTGCTGGGCGCGCTCGTCGTCTACCGGATCGGGACGCACATTCCGGTCCCGGGAATCAACGCCCAGGTCCTGGACGAGCTGTTCCGCGGGCAGCAGGGCGGCCTGCTCGGCCTGCTCAACGTGTTCTCGGGCGGCGCGCTCGCCCGCTTTTCGATCTTCGCCCTGGGCATCATGCCGTACATCTCGGCGTCGATCATCATGCAGCTGTGCACGGTGATCGTCCCGTCGCTCGAGGCGCTGAAGAAGGAGGGGCAGGCGGGGCAGCGCAAGATCACCCAGTACACGCGCTACGCGACCGTCGGGCTGTCGTTCTTCCAGGCATTCGCGATCTCGGCCGCACTCGAGGCGCAGGCAGGGCTGGTGCTCCAGCCGGGGCTGTCCTTCCGGATCGTGTCGGCGGTGACGCTCGTGACCGGCACGATGTTCCTGATGTGGCTTGGCGAGCAGATCACGGAGCGTGGACTGGGCAACGGGATCTCGCTGATCATTTTCAGCGGCATCGCAGCGGGCCTGCCGCGCGCGGTCGGCCAGACGCTGGAGCAGGGCCGAACGGGCGCGTACTCGTGGCTGCTGATCATCGGCATCGCGGGACTCGTCGTCGTGGTGACCGGCTTCGTCGTGTTCATGGAGCGCGCGCTGCGCAAGATCCTGGTCAATTACGCGAAGCGCCAGGTCGGCAACAAGGTCTACCAGGGCCAGAGCTCGCACCTGCCGCTGAAGATCAACATGGCAGGCGTGATCCCGCCGATCTTCGCGTCGTCGATCATCCTGTTCCCGGCAACGCTCGTCCAGTGGGCGGGCACGGGCGAGAACACGATCTGGCTGCGCGACCTCGCCGCGACGCTGGCGCCGGGGCAGCCGATTCACGAGATCCTGTATGCGGCGGCGATCATCTTCTTCTGCTTCTTCTACACGGCGCTGCAGTACAACCCGAAGGAGACGGCCGACAACCTGAAGAAGAGCGGCGCGTTCATCCCAGGCTACCGGCCGGGCGAGCAGACGGCGAAGTACCTGGAGAAGATCACGCTGCGCCTGACGCTGATCGGCTCGCTCTACCTCGTCGTGGTGTGCTTCGTGCCGAACTTCCTGATCGCGTGGAAGAACGTGCCGTTCTATTTCGGCGGAACCTCGCTCCTGATCATCGTTGTCGTGACGATGGATTTCATGACCCAGGTGCAGGCGTACATGATGTCGCAGCAGTACGAGAGCCTGTTGCGGAAGGCAAACTTCAAGGGTGGGGTCCCGACGCGATGACCCTCGTCGTCTAATGGCGAAGGAAGAAACGATAGCGATGCAGGGCGAGGTGGCGGAGATGCTGCCCAACGCGACGTTTCGCGTGAAGCTCGAGAACGGACACGTGGTGCTCGCGCATATCTCGGGAAAGATGCGGATGCACTACATCAAGATCCTCCCGGGCGACAAGGTCACGGTGGAGCTGACGCCTTACGACCTGTCGCGCGCGCGGATCACGTTCCGCGCCAAGTGATACTGGAGAACGAGATGAAGGTACTGGCATCGGTCAAGAAGCTCTGCCGCAACTGCAAGATCGTCCGCCGCAGCGGCGTCGTGCGCGTGATCTGCACCGATCCGCGGCACAAGCAGCGGCAAGGCTGACGGCGCGCACGGTCGCGCGAACTTGGAAACGACAGACAGGTAAATCATGGCCCGTATTGCAGGCGTCAACATTCCGAACCATCAGCACGCTGAGATCGCGCTGACGGCGATCTATGGCATCGGCCGGCCGCGCGCCAAGGCGATCTGCGCCGCGGCGGGTGTCGCCTCCACGACGAAGGTCAAGGACCTGACCGACTCGCAGATGGACAAGCTGCGCGAGCACATCGGCAAGTTCACCGTCGAGGGCGACCTGCGGCGCGAAGTGACGATGAGCATCAAGCGCCTGATGGACCTCGGCTGCTACCGCGGCGTCCGGCACCGCAAGGGCCTGCCGGTGCGCGGGCAGCGGACGCGGACCAACGCCCGCACGCGCAAGGGCCCGAAGAAGGGCCGCACGGTTGCGCTGTCCAAGGGCGTGACCAAGTAGGCACCGGCGCGCAACGAACGAGACACGAGCAAGGATCATCGATGGCACAGCAACCCTCGCAGAAGGCCGGAACGGCGCGTACGCGCAAGAAGGTGAAGAAGAACGTGTCGGAAGGCATCGCGCACATTCATGCGTCCTTCAACAACACGATCATCACGATCACCGACCGGCAGGGCAACGCGCTTTCGTGGGCGACCTCGGGCGGTGCGGGCTTCAAGGGCTCGCGCAAGTCGACGCCGTTCGCGGCGCAGGTCGCCGCGGAGGCGGCGGGACGCGCCGCGCAGGAATGCGGCGTGAAGAACATCGAAGTCCGGATCAAGGGACCCGGTCCCGGCCGTGAATCGGCCGTGCGCGCACTGAACGCGCTCGGGCTCAAGATCAGCAGCATCTCGGACGTCACGCCGGTTCCGCACAACGGCTGCCGTCCGCCGAAGCGGCGCCGGATTTAACCGACACACTGGACAGCGCAATGGCTCGATATACCGGACCCAAATGCAAGCTCGCGCGACGGGAAGGCACCGACCTTTTCCTGAAGAGTGCGCGTCGCTCGCTCGATTCCAAGTGCAAGCTCGACACCAAGCCCGGCCAGCACGGCGTGAAGTCGGGTGCGCGGACGTCGGACTACGGCCACCAGCTGCGCGAGAAGCAGAAGCTGCGCCGGATCTACGGCGTGCTCGAGCGGCAGTTCCGCCGCTATTTCGCCGAGGCGACGAAGGGCAAGAGCTCGACCGGCACGAACCTGCTGCAGCTCCTCGAGTCCCGGCTCGACAACGTGGTCTACCGGATGGGACTGGGCTCGACCCGCGCCGAGGCGCGGCAGCTCGTGTCGCACCGGGCGATCACCGTCAACGGCAAGGTCCTCAACGTCCCGTCGGCGCTGCTCAAGGCCGGCGACGTCGTCGCCGCGAGCGAGAAGGCGAAGGTGCAGCTGCGCATCCAGGATGCGCTGCAGCTCGCCGAAAAGGTCGGCTTCCCGTCGTGGGTCTCGGTCGACCCGAAGAAGATGACCGGTACGTTCAAGGGCGCGCCCGACCGCTCGGAGTTCGGGCAGGACATCAACGAAAGCCTCGTCGTCGAATTGTATTCGAAGTGATCGTCGGCATGCCGCAGGCCCCTCGTCATCCGTCCCGACTCGAATAAAGGTACCGCATGCAGAGCAATGTTCTGTTGAAACCGCGCATCATCGACGTGCAGAGCATGTCGCCGTTCCACGCCAAGGTCGTGATGGAGCCGTTCGAGCGGGGGTACGGGCACACGCTGGGCAATGCGCTGCGGCGCGTCCTGCTGTCGTCGATGCCGGGCTATGCTCCCACCGAGGTGAAGATCACCGGGGTGCTCCACGAATACTCGGCGCTCGACGGCGTGCAGGAGGATGTCGTCGACGTCCTGCTCAACCTGAAGGGCGTCGTCCTGAAGCTGCACAACCGCGACCACGTGATGCTCAATCTCTCCAAGAGCGGCGAGGGCCCGGTCACCGCGGCGGACATCGAGCCGAACCACGACGTCGAGATCATCAATCCCGAGCACGTGATCGCGCACCTGACTGCCGGCGGCAAGATCGAGATGGAAATCAAGGTCGAGAAGGGCCGGGGCTACCAGCCGGCCACGGCGCGCAGCAAGCCGGAAGGCGGCCGCACGATCGGCAGCATCCTGCTCGACGCCTCGTTCTCCCCGGTGCGGCGCGTAAGCTACGCCGTTGAATCGGCTCGCGTCGAGCAGCGCACCGACCTCGACAAGCTGGTTCTCGACATCGAGACCAACGGCGTCGTCGAGCCCGAGCAAGCGGTTCGCTACGCGGCGAGCGTCCTGGTCGAGCAGCTCTCGGTCTTCGCCGACCTCAAGGGCACCGATCAGCCATCGGCCGAGCGCACCTCGCCGCAGGTCGACCCGATCCTGCTGCGGCCGGTCGACGACCTCGAGCTCACCGTCCGGTCGGCCAACTGTCTCAAGGCCGAGAACATCTACTACATCGGCGACCTGATCCAGCGCTCCGAGACCGAGTTGCTGAAGACGCCGAACCTGGGCCGCAAGTCGCTGAACGAGATCAAGGAAGTGCTCGCCTCGCGCGGCTTGTCGCTGGGGATGAAGCTCGAGAACTGGCCGCCGGCAGGGCTGGACCGGCCGTAACGCCAAGGAAGACAACATGCGTCACCGTCACGGACTGCGGAAACTGAACCGCACGAGCGCCCATCGCCTCGCGATGCTGCGCAACATGACCAACTCGCTGTTCACGCACGAGGCGATCCGCACGACGTTGCCGAAGGCGAAGGAGCTGCGCCGGGTCGCCGAGCCGCTGATCACCCTCGGCAAGACGCCCACGGTCGCCAATCGCAGGCTCGCATTTGCCCGCCTGCGCGACCGGGACGTCGTCACCAAGCTCTTCAACGATCTGGGGCCGCGTTTTGCGGCGCGGCCGGGCGGCTACCTGCGCATCCTCAAGTTCGGGTTCCGGCAGGGCGATGCGGCGCCGATGGCGCTGGTCGAACTGGTCGACCGGCCCGACGCCGCGAAGGACGAGGCCGCGCAGGCAGCCTGACGATTCGGTTGGTTGTCGTTCATCGAGCCGGGTGGCGACGCCCGGCTTTTTTCTCCCGATTGTTCTGCGATGCAGTCCGCGATGCCGGTGAGCCGCGCGGCGCACGAAACGTGTAGCATCGGTAGTCATGACTGAACGCGTTCTGGTCACCGGGGGAGCCGGCTTCGTCGGCGCGCACGTGGTCGTCGAGCTCGCCCGCAACGGGTACAAACCGGTCGTGCTGGACGATTTCTCGAACAGCACCCCGGCGATCCGCTCGCGGCTGGAGGCGGTCGCCGGGATGCCGATCCCCGTCATCAGCTCGGACATCCGGGATGTCACCGCGCTGCGCACGGCGTTTCACGACTATCCGATCACCGCGGTCATCCACTGCGCCGGCCTGAAGAAAGTCGCGGAGTCCCAGTCGCGGCCCCTCGGGTACTACGACATCAACGTCGGCGGTGCGCTGGCTCTGGCCCAGGTGATGGGCGAGGCGGGCGTGGCGACGCTGGTGTTCAGCTCCGCCGCAAGCGTCTATGGCGCGTCCGGCAAGGCGAGCGTCGACGAGGACGCGCCGGCGCAGCCGGTCAGCGTTTACGGGCGCACCAAGTTCGTCGTCGAGAATTTCCTCCGCGACCTGGCTCAGGCCAACGCGAACTGGCGCATCGCCATCGTGCGCGGGTTCAACCCGTCGGGAGCGCATTCGTCGGGGATGATGGGCGAGGCGCCGCGCGGGCCCGCGACCCACCTGTTGCCCCAGCTCGCCCGCGTCGCTGCCGGCGAGGCGAACGAGCTGGTCGTGTGTGGCGACGACTGGGACACGCCGGACGGAACCTGCATCCGCGATTACGTTCACGTGCAGGACATCGCCGATGCTTTCGTGCGCGCCCTGCGCCACATCGCGAAGCGACACGATGGCACGCTGACGGTGAATGTCGGCAGCGGCCGCGGACACTCGGTGCTCGAAGTCATCGCAGCTTTCGAGCGGACCTGCGGGCGGCCGATTCCGCGGGTCATCGGCCCGCGGCGGCCCGGCGACGTCGCGCAAAGCTGCGCGAATCCGGCACGCGCGGCCGCCGTGCTCGAGTGGCGCGCGACCCGCGACCTCGACGCGATCTGCGCCGATGCGTGGCGGTGGCAGAAGAACGGCGGACGCTACTGACGGCGCGACCCGCCGCTGGAGCACCCGCTCGAGCGGCTCGTCGTCGCCCTGTCCGAACGGCGCCCTTGAGCGATGATCCGCGTCTACGTCGCACGCCAGCGTTTCGATGCCTACCTCGTCGCCGACCGGCTGAACCAGGCCGGCATCCGCGCGCATGTCTTCAACGAGCACATGTCTAGCATCGTCGGCGACGTGCCGCCCGATGTCGCCCAGCCGCAGGTGTGGATCGCCGACGACCGTGACGAGGCGCGTGCGCGCGCGCTGCTGCGCGACATGGAGCGCGACGCGGCGCGCACGACGCCGCGCTATTGCCGCGCGTGTGGCGAGCAGTCGCCTGGAAGCTTCGACCTGTGCTGGAAGTGCGGCACGGCGCTGACGTGACGGTAAGCGCGCCGCCGGGGATCAGCCGTCGAGCAGCGCGCGCGCCCGGGCCACCGCGCCATCCTCGCCTGGCGGCGGAGGCTCTGCCGGAGCCGCATCGCGACGGCGCCTGCGCATGATGCCCCACCACACGGCCACGCCGCCGGCGAACATCACGAATGGCCCGAACCAGAGCAGCCAGGTCTCCGGCTTGACGGGCGGTTTGTAGAGGACGAAGTCGCCGTAGCGCGCGACCAGGTACTGCTTGATCTGGTCGTCGGTCTTGCCGGACACCGCGAGTTCGCGGACTTCCTTGCGCAGGTCGGCGGCGAGATCGGCGTTGCTGTCGGCCAGCGTCTGGTTCTGGCAGACCAGGCAGCGCAACTCGCTCTCCAGCTTCTTCAGCCGGGTGTCCAGCGCGAGATCGGCGCGCGCCAGCCCATGGACGACGAACAGCGTTGCGAACAGTATCGCGGCAAGAGTGCGCATCGGGACAGGCTTCATGACTTCTGCAGCTCGCGGACCAGCGGCAGGATCTTCCGGCTCAGCGCGTCCTGGGTCAGCGGGCCGATCTGCTTGTAGCGGATGATGCCCGCCTTGTCGACGACGAAGGTCTCGGGCACGCCGTAGACCCCCCAGTTGATCCCAACGCGTCCATCGAGATCGACGACGGACTTGGTGTACGGATCGCCGTTGCCGACGAGCCACGCAAGCCCGTCCTCCGACTTGTCCTTGTAGTCGAGCCCGATGATCGGGACGACGCCGGCCTTCGACAGCGCGACCAGCAGCGGGTGCTCCTCGCGGCAGGATACGCACCACGACGCCCAGACGTTCAGGAGCCAGACCTGGCCGCGCATGTCGGCGGTCGCGAGCGTCCGGTCCGGATGGTGCAGCTCGGCGAGCGCGAACGCCGGCGCCGGCTTGCCGATCAGCGGCGAAGGAACCTCGTGTGGGTCGCGGTAGAGCCCGACGTAAAGGAAGCCTGCGACGACGATGAAGATCGCGAGGGGCAGGGACCAGCGCAGGAACTTCATCGCGATGTCACGTGGCGCCGCGCGCGGCCGCGCCGAGGACGCCCGCGAACTTGTGCCTGAGCGCGAGCCGGTAACGGCGGTCGGCGATCGCGGTGAATCCGCCCAGTGCCATCAGCAGGCAGCCGAACCAGATCCAGTCGACGAAGGGCTTGACGTAGATCCGCACGGCCCACGCGCCCGACGTGCCTTGCGCGGTGACGGGCTCGCCCAGCGACACGTAATGGTCGCCCAGGATTCCGCTCTGGATCGATGCCTCGGTCATCACCTCGCCGGACGCGCGGTAGGTCCGCTTCTGGGGCTTCAGGGTCGCGACGTGCCGGCCTTCGCGCGTGACCTCGACGGTGCCGACCAGCGCGTCGTAGTTCGGCCCCGCCTGCGGCACGATGCCCCGGAAAGTGTAGGTGTCGCCGCCGACCTCGACGCCCTGGCCGACGTCGAGCCGCACGTCACGCTCGACCTCGTAGCCCTTGACCAGCGTCACGCCGACGATGAAGGCCGCGACGCCGAGGTGCGCCAGCAGCATGCCGTACCATGCGGGCGAATTCGCGCGCATCTTGGCGACGATGCCGCGCTGCGGCGCGGCCCGCAGCCGCTGGAGCAGCGCGCTCGCGGTCGCGGCAGCGACCCACGCTGCGAGCAGCAGTCCCAGCGCGACCAGGGGCTTCCACCGGCCCATCGCGAACGGTGCGAGCACCCCCGTCGCAGCGGCCACGTACGCGGCCCACCTCAGGCGCGTCCACAAGTCGGGGATGCGCGCCTTGCGCCACGACGCGATCGGCCCCACGCCCATCAGGAAGATCATCGGCGCCATCAGCGGATAGAACACCGAGTCGAAGTAGGGGGGGCCGACCGAGATCTTGCCGAGCTTCAGCGCGTCGATGAACAGCGGGTAGAGCGTGCCGAGCAGCACGCTGGCGAGCGCGATGACCAGCAGGATGTTGTTGCCGAGCAGCATCGATTCGCGCGAGACCGGCGCGAAATCGCCGCCGGCGCCGACCGCCCCGGCGCGAAACGCGTAGAGCGTCAGCGATCCGCCGATGACGATCGCGAGGAAACCGAGGATGAAGGTGCCGCGCGCGGGATCCGTCGCGAACGCGTGCACCGACGTCAGCACGCCGGAGCGGACCAGGAACGTGCCGATCAGCGACAGCGAGAACGCCAGGATCGCGAGCAGGACCGTCCAGCTGCGGAATGCGCCGCGCTTCTCGGTCACCGCCAGCGAGTGGATCAGCGCGGTGCCGGCGAGCCACGGCATGAAAGACGCGTTCTCGACGGGGTCCCAGAACCACCAGCCGCCCCAGCCGAGGGTGTAGTAGGACCAGATGCTGCCGAGCGCGATGCCGATGGTCAGGAACGACCATGCGACCGTCGTCCACGGCCGCGACCAGCGCGCCCACGACGCGTCGAGCTTGCCGCCGATCAGCGCGGCGATCGCGAACGCGAACGCAACCGAGAAGCCGACATAGCCCATGTAGAGCATCGGCGGATGCACGACCATGCCCGGGTCCTGCAGCAGCGCGTTGAGATCGCGCCCCTCGGGTGGCACCGGCACCAGCCGCAGGAAGGGGTCGGAGGCCGCGAGCATGAACAGCAGGAAGCCGATCGCGACCAGGCCCATGACGGCGAGCACGCGTGCGCGCAGCACCTGCGGCAGGTTGCGCGAGAACACGCTGACCGCGAATCCCCAGCCGCCCAGCATCAGTGCCCACAGCAGCAGCGAGCCTTCGTGCGACCCCCAGGTCGCCGCGAAGCGGTATTGCAGCGGCAGGTGCGAGTTCGAGTTCACCGCGACGTTCTGGACCGAGAAGTCGCTGGTGACGAAGCTCCAGGCGAGACAGCCGAAAGCCAGGGCGACCAGCGCGAACTGTGCGCGCGCCGCAGGCACCGCGACCGCCATCAGTGCGCTGTCGCGACGCGCAGCGCCGATCATCGGGACCACGCCCTGCACGATCGCGACCAGCAGGGCGACGATCAGCGCAAAATGACCGAGTTCGGGGATCATCGCGTCACCTCGCCTGGGCTTCGTGGAGACTCGGCATCGATTCCGGACCGCGCTGCGCCTGCTCGATCGCGGATTTGGCCTCGGGCGGCATGTAGTTCTCGTCGTGCTTGGCAAGCACCTCGGTCGCGTGGAACGCGCCGTCGGGTCCCATCCGACCCTGCGCGACGACGCCCTTGCCCTCCTTGAACAGGTCGGGCAGCAGCCCGGTGTAGGTGACGGGGATCGTCTTGGCGGTGTCGGTCACCAGGAAATGCACGGTCAGCGAGCCCGGGTCGCGCCGCAGGCTGCCCGCCTCGACGAGGCCTCCGACCCGGAAAGGCCGCGACTGCGGAACCTCGTGGGCGACGACCTGCGACGGCGTGAAGAAGAACACGAGGTTCGACCTGAATGCAGAGAGCACCAGGGCAACGGCGATGCCGACCGCGGCGAGTCCGAGGCCGATCCATGCGAACCGGCGATAGCGTGCTTTCATCCATTGCTCCGTAGGTCGGCCGGCGGGCGGCGCGTCGCGGGGCCCGCGGCGTCGGCATCCTGCGCCATCCGCGCGGTGTCGAAGGCATGCCGCCGGCGCAGGCGCAGCGCGAGGATTTCGACGATGACCGCGGCGGCGGCCGCGCCATAGGACATCCAGACGTACCACGCATAACCGCCCATCGCGAAGAAATCGCTCATCGCGCCCCCTGCGGCGCGATCAGCGACGCGACCCAGCCTGAGCCGCGCTCGCGCTCGACGATGATCGACCGCACGCGGGCCAGCGTGACCGCGATGCAGTACGACCAGACGCCGGCGGTCATCACCAGCAGGCCCTCGACCATCGTCATCGCCATCTTCGGCGCCGAGGTGAAGCTGATCGACGAGCCCTGGTGCAGCGTGTTCCACCATTGCACCGAGAAATAGATGATCGGCACGTTGACCGCACCGACCAGCGAAAGCAGGGCGCAGGCGCGATCGGCGCGCCGCGGATCGTCGATCGCGTTGCGCAGCGCGATGACTCCGAGGTAGAGGAACAGCAGGATCAGCGTCGAGGTCATCCGCGCGTCCCAGGCCCAGTAGGTCCCCCAGGTCGGCCGGCCCCAGAACGCGCCCGACCACAGCGCGAGCGCCGCCATCAGCGCCCCGGTGGGTGCGAGCGCCTGCGCCATCATGGCGGAGAGCCGCGTGTTGAAGCCCAGCGCGAGCGCGCTCCAGAAGGCCATGGCGAGATAGATCAGCATCGCCATCCATGCCGTCGGGACATGCAGGAAGATGATCCGGTAGGCGTCTCCCTGCGTCGCATCGGTGGGCGCGACGACGAGGCCGATGTAGAGGCCGGCGATCGTGAAGGCTACGGCGAGCACGCCGAACACCCGCGACAGGCGGCCCGCCAGCGGGTAGAACGAAATCGGCGACGAGTAGCGGAACCAGTTGAAGATCATCGATCAATCGAGCGCGATGCGCACCGCCGTCGCGACGGCAAACGGAGCTGCGGCCAGCGCCAGCAACAACCCGGCGGCCAGCAGCGAAAGCTGCGGCCCCGCCGACAGGCCCGCGCGCCGGGCATCGACGGCGCCGGCGCCGAAGATCAGCACCGGGGCGTAGAGCGGCAGGACCAGGAGCGCAAGCAGGCTGCCGCCCCCGCGTGCGCCCAGCGTCAGCGCCGCCCCGATCGCGCCCAGCAACGACAGGATCGGCGTGCCCAGAAGGAGCGCCGCTGCCAGGATTCCAAGCTCCGTCCCGTCCATCGCGTACTGGCCGCCCAGGACCGGGGCCAGCACGGCGACGGGGAGACCGGTGGTAAGCCAGTGAGCCGCCATTTTACCGGACACCAGGGCCGGCAACGGCCGCGGCGACAATGCGATCTGCTCCAGCGTCCCGTCGCTGAAATCGGCGGAAAACAGCCGCGGCAGCGACAGCAGCGAAGCCAGCAGCGCGGCGGTCCACAGCACGCCGGGCCCCAGCGTCGCCAGTACCTCGCGCGAGGGCGAGGTCGCCAGCGGGAACAGCGACACGACGATCACATAGAACATCAGCTGGACGCCGAGTTCCGCCTTGGAGCGCAGGGCGATCCGCAGGTCGCGGGCGAGCGCCCAGCCGAATGCCGCCGACACCGAGGCGGCATCCGGTGCGGCGGTGGTCGCCCAGGTTTCGCTCATCCGTGATGCGCGAGCGCGAGGTCGAGCCGGCGCAGTTGCCCCTCCGCGACGGGAAGCGGCTGGTGCGAGGCTGCGACGACGATGCCACCGCCGCCGAGCTGCGTGGCCAGCAGCGCCTCGAGCACGTCGACGCCGTCGCTGTCGAGCGCGGTCAGCGGCTCGTCGAGAATCCACAGCCGCCGCCGCGACAGCGCGAGCCGGGCCAGTCCTATGCGCCGGCGCTGGCCCTGGGAAAGCGCGCGGGCGGGAATGCGCGAGCGCCTCCCGAGCGCGACCCTGTCCAGCGCGCGGTCGATCGCCTGCAGGTCGGCGCGCTCGTTCTCCAGCGTGGTCCATGCCGCCAGGTTCTCGACCGCCGTGAGCTCGTCCTTCAGCGCAGGCAGATGTCCGTTGAAGGCGACGGCGTCGCGCAGGCGTGCGTCGAACGGATGCACGCGCGCGCCGTCCAGGAGAATCTCGCCCTCGGCCGGGGCGGCAAGTCCGGCGAGCATGCGCAGCAGGGTCGTCTTGCCGCAGCCGTTCGGACCGGAGACGGCCAGGGCCTCGCCCGCAGCGAGCGCGAGGCTCATCCCCTGGAACAGCGTCGCGTAACCGCGCGTTGCCGCAAGGGATCGGGCTTCGAGCAGGGGCGAGGACGGGGGCATCGATGGGTCGGGTGATCACGCCGATCGCCGCTAACGCACGACCTCGCCGATGACGATGTCGACGCCGTGCGTTCCCGGCTCCACCGGGGCACTCACGCCGCGCAGGTCGCCCGGCGAGGGTGTCGCCGAGCCGGATCGCGAGATTCGCGCCTCGATGATCACCTTCCCTGCGCTCGACAGGCGCGCGGCCGGCGACATCGCCATCGAGTCGTCGAGGGTGAAGCTCTTCGGCAGCGAGCCGGCGCTTTCCTTCAGCACTGCGAGGGGCATCCGCGGTCCGTCGACTGCGCGCGCGAATATGTAAAGCGTTTCGGCGGGCGCGACGCGGTCCTTCAGCGCAGGACCGAGGCTCACCCGGCCGGTGATGGCGCTGGCGGCGAGCTCGGCCTGGGCAGGTGCCGACGCGGAGGGCGTCACGCCGGCGGGCGCCGGCGCCGAGGAGGCCGAACCAGAGGGAACGGAACCGGAGGGCGCCGACGCGCCAGGGGCCGCCGGCGTGCCTCCGGCTTGCGCGGCCTCGGCCTCTGCGATCATCTGGTCGACTTCCTTCTCCGGATCGCTGCCCGGCTGGAGCTGCGACCTGAGCTTGCGCCAGTCGGCGATCGCCGCGGCGTAATCCCGCCGCTCGGCGGCGGCGGATCCGGCCAGCGCGAGCGCCTTCGGGTTGTTCGGGTCGATCGCAAGCGCGCGATCGATCAGGCGCGAAGGCTCGCCCTCGAGCGTCTGCCCGCTCGCCATCGCCAGCGAATCGGCCCATTCGGCGAGGATCGCGGCGTCCGAGGGCGCGAGCGCCGCCGCCTGGCGATACGCGTCGGCCGATTCGCGGAAGCGCCCGAGCACCGCGTACGAGCGTCCGAGCAAGGTCCAGCCTTTCGGATCGTCCGGGTGGGATTTCATCCGCGCGGCGAGCTGCTCGACCATCGCCTCGATCTGCGGACCGGATGCCGGCGTCTGCGCTGCCGGCGGACTCGCCGCGATCTGCATCGCGCCAGGGCTTCCGAGCATCGCGTACAGCGCGATCGACGTCACTGGAACGGCGAACACCAGAATCAGCGCCCACACGTAGCGCGCACGGGAGGCTGCAACGGCCCCGGGTTCGACTGCGGCCGTCGGTCCCCGGTCGATCTCGGCGGAGAGCCGCGTCGCGAGCTCGTCGACCGCCGCGTCGCGCTCCTCGACGCTGATCGCGCCGGCCGCGTATTCGTCGTCGAGCTGGCGCTTCTGGTCGCGGTAGACCGAAGTCGCGGCGTCCGCTTCGCCACCGGTCCGGTCGCCTGCTCCGCCGCGCAGCAGCGGCCAGACGATCGCGGCCAGCACCGCGGCGACGAGCAACAGGGCGACGATCCAGAACAGCGGGACGATGGACATGGGGAGGGGGGTTCCCAGGCGAACCGGTTGCGGCCCGCGCATTATAGCGGCGAGCCGCCTCGCGCCTCGCCGAGGGATCGCAGCGGGACCCCTTCCTGCGGCGGATCGCGCGGCGGCGTTATGATTCGCCCTCGTCCTCGCACCGCCAATCGATACCGGAGCGCCTGTCATGGCCGACCAGGAAAGCACCATCCGCGAGGATTCGCTCGCCTATCATCGCCGCGCTCCGGCAGGCAAGATCGCGCTGCTGCCGACCAAGCAGCTGACCAACCAGCGCGACCTCGCGCTCGCGTATTCGCCGGGCGTGGCTGCCGCCTGCGAGGAGATCGTCCGCGACCCGCGCGAAGTCTCGACGCTGACCGCCCGCGGCAACCTCGTCGGCGTCGTCACCAACGGCACGGCCGTGCTCGGCCTCGGCTCGATCGGGCCGCTTGCCGCCAAGCCGGTGATGGAGGGCAAGGCAGTCCTGTTCAAGAAGTTCGCAGGGCTCGATTGCTTCGACATCGAGCTCGCCGAGCGCGATCCCGACAAGCTCGTCGACATGATCTGCGCGCTCGAGCCGACTTTCGGCGGCATCAACCTCGAGGACATCAAGTCGCCGGAGTGCTTCTACATCGAACGCAAGTGCCGCGAGCGGATGAAGATTCCCGTGTTCCACGACGACCAGCACGGCACCGCCATCATCGTCGGCGCCGCGGTGCTGAACGGACTGCGCGTCGTCGGCAAGGACTTCGCGACGGTCAAGCTGGTCTGCTCGGGTGCCGGTGCGGCGGCGCTGGCCTGCCTCGACCTGTTGGTCGACCTGGGGCTGCGCCGCGAGAACATCTTCGTGGCGGACATCAAGGGTGTCGTCTGGCAGGGCCGCACCGAGGAGATGGACGACAACAAGGCGCGCTACGCCCAGCCGACCTCGGCGCGCACGCTGGCCGAGATCCTTCCCGGCGCCGACATCTTCCTCGGCCTGTCGGCCGGGCGCGTGCTCAAACCCGAATGGCTGCCGGCGATGGCCGACAAGCCGCTGATCCTCGCGCTCGCCAATCCCGAGCCCGAGATCATGCCGGACATCGCGAAAGCCGCGCGGCCCGACGCGATCATCGCGACCGGACGTTCGGACTTTCCGAACCAGGTCAACAACGTCCTGTGCTTCCCCTTCATTTTCCGAGGAGCGCTGGACGTCGGCGCGACGACGATCAACGAGGCGATGAAGCTCGCCGCCGTGCGCGCGCTCGCCGATCTCGCGACCGTCGAGCAATCGGATGTCGTGGCGACCGCCTACAACCTGCACGAGAACCTGCGCTTCGGCCCCGATTACCTGATCCCCCGGCCCTTCGATCCGCGCCTGATCGTGATGATCGCGCCCGCCGTGGCCAAGGCTGCGATGGACTCGGGGGTCGCGACGCGGCCGATCGACGATTTCGACGCGTATCGGACGAAGCTCACGAGCTTCGTCTACCACTCCGGCCTGCTGATGAAGCCGATCTTCAGCCTGGCGAAACAGGCCCCGAAGCGGATCGTCTACGCCGAAGGCGAGGACGAGCGCGTCCTGCGTGCCGTGCAGGTCGTCGTCGACGAGGGCCTCGCGCAGCCGATCCTGGTCGGCAGGCCAGCGGTGCTCGCCCGGCGCATCGAGCGTTTCGGGCTGCGCCTGCGGCCCGACGTCGATTTCCAGACGATCAACCCGGACTCCGATCCGCGCTACCGCAGCTACTGGACCGAGTACTTCAGGCTCACCCAGCGCAAGGGGGTGTCGCAGCAGTACGCGCAGATCGAGATGCGCCGGCGCCTGACGCTGATCGGCGCGATGATGATCCACCATGGCGACGCCGACGGCATGCTGTGCGGCACCTTCGGCACGCACGCGCTGCACCGCCATTACATCGACCAGGTGATCGGCCTGCGCAAGGGCGTCAAGACCTACGCGGCCATGAATGCCGTCCTGATGCCCAGCAGGACCGTGTTCATCGCCGACACCTACGTCAACCCCGATCCCACCGCCGAGCAGCTCGCCGAGATCGCGATCCTCTGCGCTGCCGAGATCCGCCGTTTCGGCATCACCCCCAAGGCCGCCCTGCTGTCGCACTCGTCGTTCGGCACCAGCGACCACCCGTCGGCGAAGAAGATGCGCGAAGCCCTGGCCCTGATCAACGAACGGGCGCCCGACCTCGAGATCGACGGCGAGATGCACGGCGATGCGGCGCTGAACGAGTCCGTCCGCCAGGCCGTGTTTCCCAACTCCCGCCTGGTCGGCGACGCAAACCTGCTCATCATGCCCACGCTCGATGCCGCGAACATCTCGTTCAACCTGCTGAAAGTGGCCTCCGGCGCCGGCGTGACGCTGGGGCCGATACTGCTGGGGGTGGCCAAGCCGGTGCACATCCTGACCCCTTCGGCGACGGTGCGGCGGATCGTCAACATGACGGCGCTGACGGTCGTCGACTGCACGATCGACCGGCAGGTGTAACGCCGCCGCAACACCCCCGATTTTCCGTCCTAAACCGGGCCCGCCGCTGCTATACTCCGGCGCCCCCGGAACGAGGAAGGCCCGACGCTGGCCTGCCGATCGATCATGGGGTTCTCCCATGATCCAGCGCGCCCATCGCTTCTTCGACCGTCTCGGCCCCGGGCTCATCACCGGGGCTGCCGACGACGATCCCAGCGGCATTGCGACCTATTCGCAGGCCGGGGCCCAGTTCGGCCTCGGCATGCTGTGGAGCGTCCTGCTCACGACGCCCCTGATGATCGGCATCCAGGTCGTGAGCGCGCGCATCGGCCGCGTCACCGGCCATGGCATCGCGCGAAACATCCGCGACCACTATTCGCGACCGCTGCTGGTGTTCATCGTGTCGCTGCTGCTGGTCGCGAACACGCTGAACATCGCCGCCGACCTCGGTGCGATGGGCGAGGCGCTGCAACTCGTAGCGGGCGGGCCTTCTCACGGCTATGCGCTGATGTTCGGCGTGTTCGTCGTGTTGATGCAGCTCTTCATTCCGTACCGGCGCCTTGCACCGTTGCTCAAGTGGCTGACGCTGTTCCTGTTCGCCTACGTCGCGGTGCTGTTCACTGTGCGCATCCCGTGGGGACAGCTGATCGCCGCGACGATCCTCCCGCCGGTCAAGCTGACGCGCGAATACCTGATGCTGCTGGTGGGCGTGCTCGGAACGACGATCAGCCCTTACCTGTTCTTCTGGCAGGCGTCGCAGGAGGTCGAAGAGCAGCGGATGGTCGCCGGCGAGATGCCGCTGCGTGAGGCCACCGAGGGCGCGCGGCGCCACCTTCGCCGGATCAAGTTCGATACGTGGCTCGGTATGGCGTTCTCGAATGCGATCGCGTTCGCGATCATGCTGACGACTGCCGTGACGCTGCACGATGCCGGGATCACGAACATCGATACCTCCGCACAGGCGGCGCAGGCGCTGCGCCCGCTCGCCGGCGACCTCGCCTTCATGCTGTTCGCCGCGGGCATCATCGGCACCGGCCTCCTCGCGGTTCCCGTCCTTGCGGGATCGGGCGCGTATGCCGTGGCAGAGGCGATGGAATGGCCGATCGGCCATGGACTGCAGCCAATGGAGGCAAAGGGCTTCTACGGCATCATCATCCTCGCGACGCTGCTCGGCGCCGGCATCGACTTCACGTCGGTCGATCCGATCAAGGCGCTGATCTGGTCGGCGGTGCTGAACGGCATCGTCGCGGTGCCGATCATGGTCGTGATGATGCGCATGGCTGTGCGCCCCGAGATCATGGGTGCGTTCGTCATCAAGCGGCGTCTGAAGCGGCTCGGCTGGTTCGCGACTGCGCTGATGGGCATCACGGTCGTCGCGATGGTCGGGTCGTTCGTCCTGTAGGGGACGCGGGGCCGGGCTGCAGGCATTCGCGGTAAAATTGCCCCTCTAACGTGAAGTTGAGCGGAATCACGTGCAAAGCCACTGGAGAGGTGGATGAGCGGTTTAAGTCGCACGCCTGGAAAGCGTGTTTAGGGTAATCCCCTAACGCGGGTTCGAATCCCGCCCTCTCCGCCATTTATCATTATAAATCAATAGCATACGTTTAGTGCTCCACTTCGTGTTTTAGCAAGCATCGCGCTTGTATTCAAACGTATTTTTGACTGTTGACTGTACTGCTTTCGTCGGTTCTTGTTCAGCGAGTTGCCTGGAAATCAGGCAGCCTTCGCGGTGGTCGCCCGCCACTTCTCGCCGCCCCCGGTGGCCACCGCAATCCCCTGTTGTCGATAATAACAATTGACGGTACTAATGTGTTGCATTAGTATCAGCGGGTGATCCGCTCATTCGCCGACAAGCTCACTGCGGCGGTATTCGATGGCCACAGGGTAAAGGCCTTCGGCCCGCAGGCGCAGGACGTGGCCCGGCGCAAGCTCAAGGCGATCGACGCAGCGAAGGTAATCGATGATTTGCGCGTTCCGCCGGGGAACCGACTGGAAAAGCTGTCGGGAGACCGCAAAGGGCAGTGGAGCATCCGGATCAACGACCAATGGCGCGCATGTTTTCGGTGGGAGAACGGCGACGCACATGATGTGGAAATCACGGACTATCACTGAACGAGGTAACCATGGCTATCCGGCGCGACCACCTCAGGAAGACCGACTTCTCGGATGTCTCGAGCGGCAAGCGGCTCGCCCCGGTGCATCCCGGCGACGTCTTGCTCAAAGACTTTATTGAGCCGCTGGGGATTTCCCGCTATCGCGTCGCCAAGAATATCAATGTTCCGCAGCGGCGGATCGACTTGATATGTCGCGGGGAGGCGGCCGTGTCGGCGGATATGGCTCTGCGCCTCGGGCGCCTGTTCGGCACGACGCCGGAATTCTGGATCAACCTGCAAGCGCAGTACGATCTGGAAGTGGCTGAGCGCGCGGCCGGGAAAGCGATTGCCAAGGCTGTTGTCCCGTTGGCGGCGTGACGTACCGAAGGAGCGCTTGGTCAGATCCCGTTCGCCACGGCCGCTGGCAGAGTGGCTTCTGGTGCAGTGGGATTTCAACGCCGCATAGGTCAGCATTTCGTCTGGTTTCATCGACGTTCTTACCCTCCAAGCCATTCAGGCGTTGGCCGACGCGCGGACGTTCGCGCGTGGCATGGCCTGTTTTCACGGCGGCGCGGTAGGACTGCTGGACGCCGATGAGTACGAGGTTCGCGCCAGCGTGCAGGGCACGCAGCGATATCGCGTTCGGCTGGGCCCCGCACCGGATGGCGAGCTGGATTACGAGCGCGATTGCCCGGTGGGGGACGACGGAACCTTCTGCAAGCACGCGGTCGCCGCCGCGTTGTCCCGGCTCGAGAAAACTGGAGAGGAAGCCTTCTAGCCAAGTGAGAAGGAACCTGCAAAGCCGCGGAAGAAGCGCAAGACTCATGCGGAGCAGATTCGGGATTACCTGGAAACGTTCGCCAGGCCACGAAGGTCTCCGGCTTCGTCGATTGGCGAGACGTGGGCGACTATGCCAATCGTCTTGGTGAATTGGCGCAGATCCTTGACGAACGCACCGGCGACGGCAATCCGAAATTGGTTGAGCCAACCGAGGATGCCATCGCACAGGCCGAGGATTCCTTGGGAACGATCGACGACAGGCCCGCTGTGGGACAAAGTCGTGGCCGTTCGCGGCGGAACGCACCCGGAAGGGGCCATTGCGCTCCACAAGAAATTGCTGCCCCACGCCGTGAATGCCGGGACGCGAGGGGCGCAGTACGGCGCGGCATTCGAAATCGTCAAACCGATACAGCGGCTACGCGCCATCCAACGGCAGGACGCCGTCTTCAAGCAGGAGCTCGCCGAACGAAGATGTGGTTCCTGCGGTCAGTTTTTGGTCAGGAAAACGTAAAGACCTGACCCCGCCTCGCAATACGACGGTCTCGAATCCCGCCCTCCCGCCGGTCTCGCTTCCAGCGGCATCCGGCAAAGACAGCCGAACTCAAACAGGTGCTCCCGGTCGCTACCCCCGGCGCGATTCTCTTCTGCCGCGTGGGTGGTGCTTGGCATCCGACCTACGCAGCCGCGGTTTCCCACGTCTCGCCTATGATTGCGCTCGGTCACTCGACGCACGCCGGGCTGGTCCATACTGGGACAGCCGAGCCACGCAGTGGAGGGCGGAATCATGGTCGACAGAATCTGGCTGAAACACTATCCGCCCGGCATACCCGCGGAGATCGATCCGGACAGCTTCGGCTCCATCCCGGAGCTGTTCGGCAAAACCGCCGCCAGGTTTTCCGGCAGACCGGCCTGTCACAACCTCGGCTACACGCTGAGCTACGCCGCCTTGGAGCGGTCGTCGCGAGATTTCGCGGCCTTCCTGCAAGGGCTGCCAGGCATGGGCAAGGGCGAGCGCGTCGCCATCATGTCGCCGAACCTGCTGCAATACCCGGTGGCGTTGTTCGGCATCCTGCGCGCGGGAATGACGGTGGTGAACGTCAATCCGCTTTATACGCCGCGCGAGCTCGAGCATCAGCTGAAAGACTCCGG
>DAHUXO010000036.1 GCA_027307095.1 Betaproteobacteria bacterium
TGTGGCCAATGCGCTGGGGTTCGCGCTCGGCAAGCCGACCATCGGCGTCCATCATCTCGAAGGCCACCTGCTGTCACCGCTGCTCGCCGACCCGGCACCGTCGTTTCCGTTCGTCGCGCTGCTGGTCTCGGGCGGCCACACCCAGCTTTTCGAGGTCGAAGGCGTCGGGCGCTACCGCCTGCTCGGCGACACACTGGACGACGCGGCCGGTGAAGCCTTCGACAAGACTGCGAAGCTGCTCGGCCTGCCCTATCCGGGCGGACCTGCGCTGGCGGTGCTCGCCGAGCGCGGCCGGCCCGGCGCGGTTTCGCTGCCGCGCCCGATGCTCGACTCGGGTGACCTCGACTTCAGCTTCTCGGGACTCAAGACGGCGGTCGCGCTGCGCGCACGCGCTGCCGGCGGTGACGGGAATCCGCTGGCGCTTTCCGACGCGGTCAAGGCCGACATCGCCCATGCCTTCCAGGAGGCCGTGGTCGACGTGCTGGTGGCCAAAGCCCTCGCCGCGCTTGCAGCGACGGGCCGGTCGACGCTGGTCGTTGCCGGCGGGGTCGGGGCGAACCGGAGACTCCGCGAGCAGCTTGCGACCGAAGTCGAGCGGCGCGGCGGCCGCGTGCACTTTCCCGAGTTCCGCTACTGCACCGACAACGGCGCCATGATCGCGCTCGCGGGTGCGCTGCGACTTGCCGAAGGGTCGACGGGCTACGCCTTTTCGGTCAAACCCCGCTGGGAGCTTCGGACGCTGGCCGCGGCATGAGACGCAGGGACCCGCCGCAATGGCGCGGACCCCCGCCGGCCGGTTCCCGCCTAGCGACCGATCGAGCGCTCGCTGCCGGAGAGCAGCTGCCGGATGTTCGTCCGATGCCGCCAGACCAGGAGCAGCGCGATCGCCACGCTCGCCCATGCGACCGGGGCCGGACCGGCGACGTAGAACATCCCCAGCGGCATCAGGACCGCGGTCGTCAGTGCCGCCAGCGAACTGATCCTGAATCCGTACGCCATCGTGAGCCAGACGACGCCGAGGGCGAGCCCCAGTGGCCAGTGCCAGGCGAACACGATGCCGGCCGCGGTCGCCACGCCCTTGCCGCCCGCGAAGCGGTGGAACACCGGGTAGAGGTGGCCCAGAAAGACCGCCAGCGACGATGCCGCGACCGTCCATGCGGCCGCATCGAGCGCGGGTGCCACGCGCTGGGCGATGAACACCGCGACGAAACCCTTGGCGCCGTCGCCGACGAGGGTCAGCGCCGCCGCCGCCTTGTTGCCCGTGCGCAGCACGTTGGTTGCGCCCGGATTGCCCGAGCCGTAGGCGTGCGGGTCCGGCAATCCGTACAGCCGGCTCACCACGACGGCGAAGGAGACCGAGCCGATCAGGTACGCGCCGATGATGATGAGGGTCGTCGTGAGCACGGAACAGCGCGGCGTCCGGTAAGATTCGCATCGATCTTAGCAGCGGTGCGCAGGCCGCCGCCGATGGGGATTCGACCAAGGCCCGAGCGATCGACGGGCCAGCCTGCGACCGGCATATCCATCCAGAGCGCTCGATGAACACGATCTTCATTCACGACATGCGCCTCGATACCAGGGTCGGTGTCTATGCGTGGGAGCGCGAGCTTCCGCAGACCCTGCGCCTCGACCTCGAGATCGAGCTGCCGTCGTCGCGCCCGTTCGAGACCGGGGAGCTCGCCGACGCGATCGATTACGCGGCGGTCGTCGAGCACATCCGCGCGTTCGCGCGCGACAATCCGCATCCGCTGCTCGAGCGCTTCGCCGAGGCTCTCGCGCGCACCGTACTCGACGGATTCGGCGCACGCTCGATCAAGTTGCGCGTCGCCAAGCTCGGGGCGCTGCCTGGCGTGCGCGAGCTCGGCGTGGCCATCGAGAGGCGCGCGGATCCCGCCGCCTGACCTGCGCCGGACCCCGGAAATGAAATACAAGGACTATTACGCGGTGCTCGGTGTCGAGCGGACGGCGAACGCCGATGCGATCAAGACGGCCTATCGCAAGCTTGCCCGCAAATACCACCCCGACGTCTCCAAGGAAAAGAACGCCGAGGAGAAGTTCAAGGAGGTCGCCGAGGCCTACGAGACGCTGAAGGATCCCGAGAAGCGCGCCGCCTACGACGAGCTCGGGCGCCACGCGGCCGGCGAGGATTTCCGGCCTCCGCCCGACTGGCAACGCTCCTACGGCGAGACGCAGTTCTCGTTCGACGATGCCGACCTCGCCGACCTGTTCGCCGGTCTCGCCGGGCGTGCCCGCGGCGGACGCCGCGCCCCCGATGCGCCGGTCCCCGGCCAGGATTACGAGGCGGCGGTGAGGCTCGACTTCGACCACGCCTACCATGGCACGGAGATCGAGCTCGACCTCGCGGTGATCGAGCACGACGAGCGCGGCGTGCCGCGCCGCGCGCAGCGCAAGGTCAAAGTGCGCGTTCCCAAGGGCGTCACCGACGGCCAGAAGCTCCGCGTCCCGGGGAAGGGCGGCGCAGGCTTCAACGGTGGCCCGGCCGGGGACCTCTACCTGGACATCGAAGTGCGGGCGCATCCTCTCTATCGAATGGACGGACTCGACCTCCACATGGATGTCCCGCTCGCGCCATGGGAAGCGGTGCTCGGCGCGAGCGTCGAGCTTCCGACCCCCGCGGGCCGCGTCACGCTGAAGATTCCGCCGGGCACCCGCAGTGGGCAGCAGCTGCGGCTCGGCGGGCGCGGGCTCGCGCGCCCGAACGGCAGCGCGGGGCATCTGTACGCCCATGTCCAGATCGCCGTGCCCACCGTCGTCGACGACCGTCAGCGCGAGTTGTACCGGCAGCTTGCCGAGGCATCGGCCTTCGATCCGCGCGCCAACCTGGAGGACATCGCCCGTGGACATTGAAGCGTCCGAAGCGCTGTATCTGGACGAGACCGGGACGCTGAG
>DAHUXO010000064.1 GCA_027307095.1 Betaproteobacteria bacterium
GATGGCGCGCTACATCCTGTCGCTGCGGCGCTAGGCTGCGGCGCATGACGGCGCCCTGCCGCGGACGCCGCCCAGGCGCGGTGCGCGCGTGAATTCCACCCGTCCCGAATTCGCCGGATCGGGACTGTCTGGCGGCGAAGCTGCTGCCCGGCTCGCAGCCGACGGCTGGAACGAGCTGCCGTCGTCGCGACCGCGCAGCCTGCTCGCAATTGCCTGGCAGGTGCTGCGGGAGCCGATGTTCCTGCTGCTGATCGGTGCGTCGGCGATCTACCTCGTTCTGGGCGACGTTCGCGAGGCCGTGGTGCTGTCGGTCTCGGTGTTCGTCGTCATGGGCATCACGTTCTTCCAGGAGCGCAAGACCGAGCGGGCGCTCGAGGCGCTGCGCGAGCTCGCGAGCCCGCGCACGCAGGTCCTGCGCGATGGACACTGGAAGACGGTTCCCGGGCGCGAGATCGTCACCGGCGACATCGTATTGGTGAAGGAAGGCGATCGAGTCCCGGCCGACGCGCTGCTGCAATCGGCGAACAACGTCACCGCCGACGAATCGCTGCTGACCGGCGAGTCGGTCCCCGTGCGCAAACGCGCGGCCGCGCCCGGCGCCGGAGAGGCGCCGCCCGCGCATCCGGGCGGCGACGACCTCCCTTTCGTCTACTCAGGGTCGCTGCTGACGTCGGGACAGGGGGTCGCGCGCGTCACCGCAACCGGCGCGCGCACCGGGCTCGGCCGGATCGGCAAGGCGCTGGAGACGCTCGTTCCCGAACCGAGCCCGATCCAGAAGGAGACCCGGCGCGCGATCGTGGTCTTCGCGACCATCGGACTGTCGCTGTGCGCACTGGTGACGGTGCTCTTCGGGGTGTTGCGCGGCGATTGGCTGAACGGCCTGCTCGCGGGAGTCACGCTGGCGATGGCGAACCTGCCCGAGGAGTTTCCCGTCGTGCTGACGGTGTTCCTCGCGCTGGGTGCGTGGCGGATCTCGCGTCGCGGCGTGCTGACGCGCCGGGCGCCTGCGATCGAGACCCTGGGCGCGACGACGGTCCTCTGCGTCGACAAGACCGGCACCCTGACCGAGAACCGCATGGCGGTGCGCAGGCTGTGGGCCAATGGCCGCGAAATCGACCTCGGTGCGGAAGGCGCCGAAGCCGTCCCCGAGCTGCTCGAGTACAGCCTGCTCGCCAGCGAGCGGGCACCTTTCGACCCGATGGAGCGCGCCTATCGCGACCTCGCGAGGGAGCGCTCGCCCGACACCGTCGATGAGCTCGACAACCATACGCTCGCGCACAGCTATTCGCTCACGCCCGAGCAGCTCTCGGTCGCGTACATCTGGCAGCCGCCCGACCGCGACACCCACGTCGTCGCCGCCAAGGGCGCACCGGAGGCGATCATGGAGCTCTGCGCGCTCGATCGCCGGCAGCGTCAGGTGATCCAGGCCGAGGTGGCGAGGATGGCGGCCGACGGCCTGCGCGTGCTCGCCGTTGCGCGCGGGGACGTCGCACCGGCGCACCAGGGGTCGCGCTGGCCGGCCGGGCAGCACGAGCTGAAGCTTCGCTTCGTCGGCCTGACCGGGCTCGCCGACCCCGTTCGGACCGACGGTCCCGGCGCGCTCGCGCAGTGCTACGCGGCCGGGATACGCATGGTGATGATCACCGGCGACTACCCGGGAACGGCGCGGGCGATCGCGCAGCAGATTGGGCTGGCGAATCCCGAGATGGTGACGACCGGCGGCGAGATCACCGGGATGAGCGAATCGGCGCTGCGCGAGCGGGTCGCCCGATGCAACGTTTTCGCGCGCGTGGTTCCCGAGCAGAAACTGCGGCTGGTCGAGGCCCTGAAGGCCAACGGCGAGACCGTGGCGATGACTGGCGACGGCGTCAACGACGCGCCTGCGCTCAAGGCCGCGCACATCGGCGTTGCGATGGGCAAGCGCGGCTCGGATGTCGCCCGCGAGGCCGCGTCGCTGGTGCTGCTCGAGGACGATTTCGCGTCGATGGTCGAGGCGGTCAGCCTCGGGCGTCGGATCTTCGACAACATCCAGAAGGCGATGCGCTACATCGTCGCCGTGCACGTTCCGACGGCAGGGATGGCGCTGCTGCCGCTGGTGTTCGGCTGGCCGCTGCTGCTCTACCCCGTCCACGTGGTGTTCCTCGAGTTCGTCATCGACCCGACGAGCTCGATCGCGTTCGAGGCCGAGCCGGCCGAGCGCAACGTCATGACCCGGCCGCCGCGGCGCGCTGGCTCGCGCCTGTTCGACGCGCCGCTGATGATCTCCGCGCTGCTGCAGGGCATGGGCATCCTGCTCGTCGTCGCGACGCTCTACGGCGTGGCGCTCGCCCGCGAAACGCCCGAACCGGTCGCGCGCGCGATGGCGTTCGCGACGATGGTGGTCGGCAACCTCGGCATGATCGTCGTCAACCGCTCGCGCGACGCAACGCTGCTGGAGACCCTGTCGCGGCCCAATCCGGCGACGTGGTGGGTGGTCGGCGGAACGCTCGCGGGACTGGCGCTCGTGCTCTACGTGCCCGCGGCAAGCGCGATCTTCAGGTTCGGCCCGCCGGATGCAACGCAGCTCCTCACCTGCGCTGCGGCCGCGATTGCCGGCATCGTCTGGCTCCAGCTCACCAACCGGCTGCGATGGCACAATCGCATACGGGACAGCGTTTCCCGACCCCCCTTCCGAGGTAAAGAAGAATGATCAAGGTACTGCTCCCCGTCGACGGATCGGCCAGCGCGACGCGCGCGGCGCGGACGCTGCTCGCCACGCTCGACTGGTACAAGGAACGCCCCGAGATCGACCTGATCGCCGTTCACCTGCCGGTGCCGCACGTCCCCCACATGGGTGTCGTCGTCTCCAAGGACATGCTCGCGCGCTACTACGACGAGGAATGCGACAAGATGCTGGCGCCTGCGCGGCAGCTGCTCGACGCCGCCGGCGTCGCCTACCGCGTGCACAAGCTGACGGGGCCGATCGCCGAGACCATCGTCGCCCAGGCGAAAGCCTCGGGCAGCGACATGATCTACATGGGCACGCGCGGAATGACGGCGATCGCCAACATGGCGCTGGGCTCGGTGGCGACCCGCGTGCTGCACCTCGCGCAGACCCCGGTCGTCCTCGTGCATTGACCCGGCTGCGCGCCGCGGCCGACACGCGCCGGGGTCGGCGGCCGAATCAGGCGCCGGTGTCGGTGACCAGCCCGAGGTCGATCGCGATGCGGATCAACTCAGGCATCCGCTCGACCTGGAACTTGTCCATGATGCGCGCCTTGTGCACCTCGACGGTGCGCGGGCTGATGCCGAACTCGAGGGCGATCTCGCGGTTGTGCTGGCCGCGGACGACGCGGTCGAGCACCTCGCGCTCCCGCGGCGTCAGGCGCTCGAGCTGCCGGCGCAACGCCTCGCGGCGCCCGGCCACGGCGCGCGCCTGAGCATCCAGCGCCAGCGCGGCCTCGATCGTCTTGCCCAGCAGCGCGTCGTCGACGGGCTTCTCGAGGAACTCGAAAGCGCCGCCTTTCAGGGCGGCACGCGCACTGGCAGCATCGCCGTGCGCGGTCAGGACGATGATCGGCATTGCGATACTCCGCCTGGCGAGCTCGGACTGGACGGCGAGCCCTTCGAGGCCCGGCATGCGCAGATCGAGCAGGATGCAGCCCGAGGCGGACGTGCCGATATCGGCGAGGAACGCGTCGCCGCTGGCGAAGGTCCTGGTCGCGTAGCCACGCAGACCGAGCAGCAGCGACAGCGAATCGCGGACGGCATTGTCGTCGTCGACGATGTGGACGACCTGGCGCAGCGAGGCGGCATTCATGGCGTGCTCCGGGCAATTGGCAGCGTGAAGCTGAACGTGCTTCCGGGCCCCCCCGGCTCGCGCCACAGCCTGCCACCGCCGGCTTCGACCAGCGATCGGCTGATCGCGAGCCCCAGCCCCATGCCGTGCGGCTTGCTCGTCGCGAACGGCTCGAACAGTTGCCCGCTCATGTCCGGCGCCACGCCGGGTCCGTTGTCGGCGACGCTGATCCTCACGAATTGCGCGCCATCAAGCGATGCGGAAATGGTCACGTTGCGCTCTCCCGCCGTCATCGTAGCCAACGCGTCGATCGCGTTGGAGACCAGATTATGCAGCACGATCTCGGCATGGATCCGGTCGGCGTGCACGGCGGGCAGCGACGGCGGGCAATCGATGCGGCAATGCACCCTGTGGTGCTCCGCGCGCTGCGCCGCCGTCGCGACCGCGGCTTGGAGGAGCGGGGCGACCTGGACGCGGTCCGGCCGGCCCGACCCGGTCCTGAAGAAATCCCGCAGGCGGTGCACGACGTCGCCCGCGCGCGCCACTTCGCGCGTGACCTTTTCCATCGTCTCCCGCAGCCTTGCGGGCGCGCGCTCGCCGTCCGCGAGCATCACCTGGCAGGCCCGCGCATAGCTGCCGATCGCCGCCAGCGGCTGGTTGAGCTCGTGGGCGAGCGCCGACGCCATCTCGCTCGCGCCGGCGAGCCGCAGGCTGCGGTCGAGCTCGACCTCCCGCTCGCGCAGTTGCCGTGTGATCGCCCGCCGCTCGGAAACCGTCATGCCGAGGAACAGCCCGGTCAGCGCGAGGGCGACCAGCAGGACCTGGAACTCGAGGACATCGCCCGTCGCATAGCCGCCCGCGCGCATCGCGGCGATCAGCCCGACCTGGATGACCGCGGTCGCGACCACCGCGCCCTCGATGCCGTGCCGCATCGCGATCCAGATCAGCGGCAGGAACAGCACGTAGAAGAGCTTGAGCTCGTCCGCCCAGCCCGACTCGAACACGATCCACAGCGCGGCGAGGATCGCGGCGCCCTGCGCGAGCAGCTCCGGGGCGGACGCCCGGCTGCGCGGCAGCGGCCATCGCGTCAGCACGAGCAGCAACGGCGCGGTCACCAGGATCCCGATCAGGTCGCCGATCCAGAAATGCGCCGCCGCCCGCCAGAAATCCCCGACCGGCAGCTCGCCGCCCACGCAGAACAGACCGACGAAAGCGAGCGCGAGCGCCCCGGTGGCGCCCGCAGTCGCCGCCACGAGCAGGGTCGCATCGTGCAGCGAGGCGAAATCGGGGTCGAAGCGCAACGCGCCCCGCAACGCGATGACATAGGCCGTATAGACAATCGCCGGCAGGGCCGCCGCGACCAGAAGGAGCGGCCACGGCGCATGCGCCCCGCGGACCAGCAGGTCCGCGAGCAATCCCGCAACGAACAGCCACGGGCCGTTGCGCGGGCCGAGGCGCAGCAGCAGGGCGATGCTCAATCCGGGCGGCGGGTTCCAGGGCGTGATCGCGAGCGGGGGCGCCACCGGGTAGATGTAGCTCGCCCAGTCGAGCACGACGTAGCCGACCAGGTAGCCCGCGATCAGGCTGCCGTAGCGCCACCCCGAAATCCGGGCCCCCGTCCCCGCCACGCCGGTCAGCCCGGCTTGCCGTCGATTCGCGGCCGGGTCAGGATCGGCAAGTAGTGGACCGCGTAGATCGCATACGCCGCGGACCACATGCAGGCCGACGCGATCACCGATTCGCGATACAGCGACATCGCAACCAGCGGCACGACGACGCGCGTGAACGCAGCGAGCCCGACCAGCGCGTAGGCAGCAACCTCGTGGCGATCCGCGGCGAGCGGCCGGCCGCTGTGTCCGCGCGCGGTCCGGGTCATCATCCCGATGGTCAGCATGCCGATGGCGCCGGCGGTCAGCGCGTGGGTCGCGATCGGCATCGGGAGCGCGCCCGCCTCTCCCAGCGCGCGCAGCGCGAGGTACACCGGGATCCACAGGTATCCGGCGTGCAGCACCCACACAAGCGGAACGCGGAGCGTCTGCCAGGGCCGCCACAACCACGCGCGCAGTCCCTGCACCAGCACGCCGAGTGCCAGGACAGCGATCAGCGCCCAGGATGGCGCCTGCAGGAGGTCGGCGACGAGCAGCGCGACGGCACTCGCCGGCGCAAGCCTCTCGATCATTGCGTTGCGCCGCGGCGCGGAGCCGCGCACGCCATTCGTCGTGAACATCGGGATCACGCGACCGCCCATCACCGTCACGATGACCAGCACGATGTCGAGAGCGCCCTGCACTGCGTAGCGCTCAGGCAGGGCGACGACGCCGAGCCTCGACAGGTGTTCGGTCAGGTCGAGCGCCGCCATCGCCAGCAGCAGCCCGATGAAAGCGTAATTGCGCCGGTTGCCGCTGCGCAGCAGCGGCACGCCGATGCCCAGCGCCACGGCCACCGGGAACAGCGTGTCGACGGCGGCCGCCGCGACTGCGTAGGGCGTCAGCAGCAGCACCCTGCCTGCGATCCACAGGCCGACCAATGCGATCAGGGTTCCGCCGGAGGGGGTCGGCCGGCCCGTCCAGTTGCGCACGGCGGTGAGCAGGAAGCCCGCGATGACCGCCAGCGCGAAGCCGAAGATCATCTCGTGCGCGTGCCACATCGGCCCGTCGAGATAAGGCCGCCGCAGCCATCCTGCGTACTGGGCAGCCCACAGGGCGATCGACAGCGAGGCGAAAACGCTGGCGACGAGGAAGAACGGCCTCAGGCCCAACTGCCACAACGCGAACGCGTCGGACGCGGCGGGTGGCGCCTCGGGCGCCTCGATGTCGAGGAGCTTGGCCATCAGGGCATTGTAGCGCCCGGCGCGGCGCGCCCGCGCGACGGGTGGCGCGTCAGGCGCCGGCAAGCGCAAGCGGTAGTCTCACCAGCCCCAGCCGAACGGGGATTGGCGGCTCGAGACCCGGCCTGCGTCGGTGAAGAAGATCGACCCACCCCCCATACCAGGGTAGTAGTAATACCAGACGGTCCTGCCGTCGAGCGTGAACTTCTTCGATGGCGCGCCGAGCAGGCTCGTGACCGCGGCCTCGTCCATGTCCTCCTTGATCTTCGACCAGTTCGCCCTCAGCGCCGCCTCGGGGCTGGCGTAACCCGAACCTGCGCCCGGCTGAATGGCGGCGATGGGCGCTGCCGGCGGAGCGGCCGCGATCGGTGCCGCCTGCGGCACAGCCGGGGGGGCCTGCGGAGCAGCCTGCGGCACTCCTGGAGCCTGCTGCAGCATTGCAGGCGCGGCTTGCGCCGCCGCTGCCGGGGCGGCCTTCGGTGCGGCCTGCGCCGCCTTCGGCGCAACGGTCGAGCGACCTTCGAGGACACTCACGCGATGCTCAAGATCGCGCACCATCTCCTTCAGCGCCTTGACGTCCTGCCGCAGCGCGGCATCGTCGGGCTCGGCGGCGCGCGCCGCGGGAGCGGCGGCGAGCATCAGGAAAACCAGTACCGGGAGCGCGATTCGCATTTCTTTCCCTGCATGATCGAAAAGAGAACGAGGCGAAAGCGCCCGGGAACGCTGCCCCGGAAGTATTGCGCATTCCGCCCCGCGACTTCCAACGGTCCGCTACTTCGAGGCAGCGTAGGCCGCCGCCGCCGTCATCTGCTGGGCGCTCATCGTGCGCACCACGTTGGCCATGATCGGCGCGTTGGCGCGGGTTCCGGACTGGAATCCCACGAGCTGCGCGACCAGGTAATCGGGATGCTGCCCGGCCAGACGCGGGAACGCACCCGCACCGTCGGCATTCGGCCCGTGGCACGCCGCGCAGGCCGGCACGCCCTGCGTCGGAATCCCCTGCGTGTAGATGCTCTGCCCCTCGGCCAGCAGCGCGGGATCGCCGGCCTCTCCCGGCGATGCCTTTTGCGCGGCGTAGTAGTCGGCCAATGCCTTGATCGTGTCGTCCGAGAGCTGGGAGGCCATGCCCCACATGTAGGCCTGGGCGTTCGGGTCGCCCCGCGCATGCCCGCGGAACGCGTCCAATTGCAGGATGATGTACGCCGACTGCTGCCCGGCAAGGTTGGGGAACACCGGAGATATGCTGTGGCCCTCCGGGCCGTGGCAGGCCGAGCACACGCCGGTGGCGAGCGCCTTCGCGTCCTGCTGGGCCAGCGCCGCGCCCGATCCCAGCGCGAGAACGGCGCCCGCTGCTAGTGCAATGATCCGTTTCATTTTCGTTCGCCTAGAAGTTGATCCAGCCGAGGAGGTAGAGCGTGTTGTTGTCCTTCGCATTCCTGCCCGCTCCGTCGTAGTTGGTGTCGCCTCCGTTGAACTTGTTGTACATCGTGTATTGCAGCGCGAGCTTGGTGTTCTCGTACGGGACCCAGTCGAGCTCGGCGGTCCAGCCATCGCTGTCCGGCTTGCTGTTGGCGAAGCCCGTCACCGGAGCGCTCTGTGCGTAGAGCAGCGCGTCCGCGGACCCCTTCGTCGAAAAATACCCGAGCGCGCCGCCATATTTGCGACGGTAATAATAGTTCGCGCCGATCCTGAGCGTCTTCAGGTCGTTCGACGAGTTGCTCGACGCACCCGCCCCGAAGGTTGCATCGAGGGTCTGCTTCTCGTGGATGTAGGTGGCCAGCACCGAGACCAGATGGTCGTCACCGATGTACTGGTACTGCGAGTCGAGCGCCCAGTCGCTGTACTTGTTGGTCGGGCCCGACAGGGCGATTCCACCCCCCGGGTACAGCTTGGCCTCAACGCCGTAAGCGCCAACCTCCCAGGAGTTGCGCCCCCACTGACGCTCGTAGGCGATCCGCCAGTAGGGCGCCGCGCCCTTGACCACGTTGGTGCTGGTGCTGTCGATCTGGGCTGCGGCAGGCGCCGAGCGGTACGCCCCCAGCTCGACGTACACCGAGTTGTACAGGTAGGCGTAAGCACTCAGGCCGGCGACGCCCGCGCCCTGGAGCCCACCGTCGATCATGGTCCCGGCACTCGGCGTCGGTGCAGTCGCGCTGCGCGGGTCGAACGGCGACTGCCAGGCCGGCGTCGAGTTCCAGAGATCCTGCACCGTCGGGTTGTTGTTGGCGCTGATGCCCCACAGGAAATTGTCGCTGGCAAGCCTCGCGTAGCGGATGTCGGTGTTGTCCCACCCGAAGCTGCCCGAGGTGCCGTCGTAGGTCATCTGCACGAACGCCCCGAGATTCGGCGCGATCCGGCCAGCGTAGAAGAGGCTCGCCTGCTGCGGGAACAGTACCTGGCCGGTCTTGGCAAGCTCCCCGGGAAGCGCAGTGTCGGGCAGCGCTCCCTTGGTCTTGGTGTAGGAGGTCTGGAACATGAACGACAGCGGCGGCAACTGGTTGAGCACCAGCGTCTCTTCCTTGCTCGGCGTCATGCCGCTCACCTGCGGGAGGTTGTCCACCGTGTACCCATTCAGCTTGAAGCGCCGTCCATAGGGCGTCAGCTCGGGGAACACCGTGTGGCAGGCCTCGCAGGCAAATCCGGTCTGGCGGGCGAAGCTCGGCACCGCCTGGGCGCTGCCGGGCGCCAGCAGCAATGCGCCGGCTGCGATCGCGAGCCCCGCGATGAATGTCCTCACTTTGCCTCGCTGCATGATCGTCTCCCCTCGGGTGAGTTGAAGCTGTCGCACCGCGACCGGGTCCGCCGCGCGACACCATCCGTTGCTGCGTGATTTCATTGCCTTGCTCCTGTTTGCTCTGGCGGGTGTCCGACCCGCCGGTCGTCGTGCTAAGTGCTGTTCTTAAGTGCGTACCATATTCAAATTAGTTGGGATCATGAGCGCCGCACTTGACCAAAATCAACCTTGAGTGCGATGGGTTGCCTGCCGGCAACGCTTGATTTGCCTCAATGCAACACTCCGCAGCCCCCGGCAGGATGTCCGCCATGAACACTCCCGTGCACGACACCCACCCCGGCCTGCTGTCCTTCGACGCGGACCTGGTCCGCAAATACGACGGCCTGGGCCCCCGCTACACGTCGTATCCGACGGCCGATCGCTTCACCGACGCGTTCGGGGCCGCCGAGCTTTCGCAGGCGCTGCGCGAGCGCCGGGCGGGCGGCCCGTCGCAGCCGCTGTCGCTGTACGTGCACCTGCCATTCTGCAACACCATCTGCTTCTACTGCGCGTGCAACAAGGTCGTCACCAGGGACCGCAGCCGCTCGGCGAAATACCTGGGCTACGTGGGCCGCGAGATCAGCGCTCTTGCGGCGCAGGTCGACCCTTCGTCGCCGGTCAGGCAGCTGCACTGGGGGGGAGGCACGCCGACCTTCCTGTCGCCCGACGAGCTTTCGCTGCTCGCAAGGATGCTGCGCGACCATTTCGCGTTCGATCGCGACGCCGAGTGCTCGATCGAGATCGACCCGCGCAAGGTCGATCGCGATACGGTGGCGCTGCTCGCCGAGCTCGGCTTCAACCGGATGAGCATCGGCGTGCAGGATTTCGACCCGGACGTGCAGAAGGCGGTGAATCGCATCCAGGGCGAGGCCGAGACGCTCGCGGTCCTCGACGCCGCCCGCGAGCAGGGTTTCCGCTCGCTCAACGTCGACCTGATCTACGGCCTGCCGCGCCAGACGATGGCGGGCTTCGGCACGACGCTCGACAAGGTGATCGCTGCGGCACCGGACCGCATCGCCCTCTACAGCTACGCGCACGTGCCGCACCTGTTCAAGCCTCAGCGGCGCATCGCCGTCGCCGATCTGCCGGCGCCCGAGACCAAGCTCGCGATTCTCGAACTCGCGATCGACCGACTGACGGGCGCGGGCTACGCCCACATCGGCATGGACCACTTCGCGCGGCCCGACGACGAGCTTGCACTCGCGCAGCGCAAAGGCCAGCTGCACCGCAACTTCCAGGGCTACTCGACGCACGCGGACTGCGATCTGCTCGCCTTCGGAATCTCGGCGATCGGCAAGATCGGGCCGACCTACAGCCAGAACCTGCGCACGCTGGATGAATACTACGAGCGCATCGATGCAGACCGGCTGCCGGCGTTTCGCGGCTATCGCCTGTCCGCGGACGACCTGCTGCGGCGCGACGTCATCCAGGCGCTGATGTGCAACTTCGCGGTGGACTTCGCCGCGATCGGGGAAAACCACGGCATCGCATTCGACCGCTATTTCGGCGCGGAGATCGAGGCGCTCGGGCCGCTGGCCGAGGACGGCCTGGTCGACGTGTCGGCACGTGGCATCGCCGTCACGCCGCGCGGCCGGCTGCTGGTGCGCACGGTTGCGATGGTGTTCGACCGCTTCCTGCGCGAAGCACGCGAGCAGGCGCGCTACTCGCGTGTCATCTGAGACCGGGGCCGGGTCGCGTGCCCCGACCCGCGCAGGCGCTCAGCGCACGACGAGGACCGGGATGTCGCTGTGGGTCAGCACCTTGTGCGTCTCGCTGCCGAGCAGCACTCCCGACAGGCCGCGGCGGCCGTGGGACGCCATGCAGATCAGGTCGCACTTCTTCTTCTTCGCGACCGCGATGATCTGCTTCCACACGTCGTTGCTCTCGACCAGCGCCGACACGAGCGAGACACCGGCCGCGTCGGCCTGCTTCTTGATCGACGCGAACAGCTTGTCGCTCGACTCGCGGGCCTGCCGGTCGTGTGCCTCCTCCAGCACGTCTTCCGCGGGCCCGAAGGTTCCATACGGACTTCCCGAGAACTTCGGATAGATGTGCAGCACGGTGAGCTTGGCGCCGGTGACCTTGGCAAGGGCGATCGCTTCCTTGACGGCCTTTTGCGACAGCGACGATCCGTCGCTGGGCACCAGGATGTTGTTGAACATGATTGCTCCCAGGGTTGGTGTCGAATCGGGGCGATCGGACACATCGAACGGTGACCGCGCTATGATTGTCGGAGGCGCGCGGGCGGATCGTCTTGATCTGAGACAAAAAACGGCCTTGGGGGACACGTGAAAGCGATCGGCATCATCCATGACGAACACCGCTCCCTCGCGGCGGTGCTGCACGGCATGCTCTACCTCGTCCGCGACACCCGCGAGCACGGCAGCGCCCCGAACTTCGACCTGCTGAGCGCAATGGTCTATTACATCGACGCATTCCCGGAGCGCTATCACCACCCCAAGGAAGACGGCTACCTGTTCAGGCTCCTGCGCCGGCGCCACCCGGCCGCCGGGCCCGTGCTCGACCGGCTCGAGCGCGAGCACAAGGAGGGGGCACGGAAGATCCGCGACCTCGAGCAGGCGCTGGAGCGCTACCGGGAAGGCGGCAGCGCCGGGTTCCCCGCCTTCGCCGCTGCCGTCTCGGCGTACGCCGAGTTCCATTGGGACCACATGCGCACCGAGGAAGAGAAGGTCATTCCGATGGCGCGCGAGCACCTGACGCCCGAGGACTGGAACGAAATCGACGCGGCTTTCACCGACCACGGCGACCCGCTGTTCGGCGCCAAGGCCGAAGCCGAGTACGACAGCCTGTTCAGGCGCATCGTCAATCTCGCGCCACCGCCGATCGGCGTCGGACCAGCCCCCGCGACCTGATCCCCGGCCCTCGCGCAAGCGCGCCCGCAGGCATCGGCTCCGACGCGAACGGCCTCAACCACGAGGAAGGCGACGAGCGCAGCGTCCTGTACGGCGACACGCATTCCGAGCAGCTCCTGTCAGAGCTCATCGGCGCCACCGCCTATCCTGCGCGGCACCTGTCGATGGAATCCAGCTACGAGTACGGATCGCGGGCCGGCGCCTGGCGCATCCTGCGCGAGTTCGAGCGGCGCGGCCTTCCCCTGATGGTATTCGGGGTGACGATGGCGCTCGAGCGCCACCCCGAGCTGACATCCGCCTTCATCGATCTCGGCCACGAGATCGCGTGTCATGGCTACCGCTGGATCCACTACCAGGAAGTCGACGAGGCGACCGCGGATGATGTCGGTCGGCATGCATTGCCGCCTGCTCGGACGCCCGGGCCGGTTCGCGGCATTGCAGCGCTTCCTCGACCATGTCGAGAGACACGACCAGGTTGGTGACGCTCTTCATCCCGAGGCTTTGGACCAGCGGCTGCGGAACCGGGCAGCGCAGGACGGCGAACCCCATCGCTTCGAGCAACTGCGCCGCACGCTTGGCTGCGGGCGCGTTGTCGCCGGGAGGCATGCCGGTCGGCACGCGCACGATCTCGCTCAGGAAAGCGACCTGCTCCGGATGATGCGCGTCGATCCAGCGGTCGAGCGCGTCACGCCAGTCCATCGAGCTCCCGTGCTTCGCGGGCGTCGGGACGCGGCGGAGCGTAATGCTCGAGGAAATGCAGCAGCACCGACGTCGCGACCTCGGCATCCGCGGCCGTCATCGTCTCGTCGGGATGGTGGCTGATGCCGCTGTTGCCGCAACGAACGAACAGCATCGCCGTCGGGCAAACGGGCGGGAAGACCATCGCATCGTGACCGGCGCCGCTGGGCAGCTCGCGCAAGGGGATCCCCTGCTCCGCGACCGATGCGGCCAGCGCCTCCTTGAGTGCAGGATCGCAGCGCGCTGCATTCGCGGCGAAGAACTCCGTCGCCGCGACCGACACGCCGCGCCGTTTCGCTATGTCGGCGAAGCGCGCAACGAGCGCCTGCGCGGCAGCGCGCCTTGCAGTGTCTGTCGTCGAGCGCAGGTCGACGGTGAATTCGGCGTCCTGCGGGATCACGTTGATTGCGCCGGGCAGCACCGACATCCTGCCGACCGTCCCGACCAGGTCCGGACGCGTCCCGCAATGATGCTCGACCGCGAGCACCATCTCGCAGGCCGCCGCCAAGGCATCCCGGCGACTGCCCATCGGCACCGTTCCCGCATGGCCCGCCTGCCCGTGCACGGCCACGCGCAAGCGCGTCGTCCCGGCGATCCCCGTCACGACGCCCACCGGCAGGTTTTCGTTCAGCAGCACCGGCCCCTGCTCGATGTGCGATTCGACGTAGGCGACGACGTTCCCGCCGCGGCGATCGAGGTCGCGCCAGCCGTCGGGATCGCCACCGAATGTGCGCAGCGCCTCGCGCATCGTGACGCCATCGTCGTCGGCGAGGTCGAGGCACGCCGCATCGAAGGTCCCGGCCATCGCCCGGCTGCCGGTCATCGTCGCGCCGAAGCGCACGCCCTCCTCGTCGCCGAACGCGACGATCTCGAGCGCATACGGCAGTCGCTTCCCGCGCTGGTGCAGGTCGCGCACGCAGGCGACCGCCGTCAGGATCCCGAACACGCCGTCGTATTTCCCCGCGTTGCGCACGCTGTCCTGGTGCGACCCGGTCATCACGACCGGCCCCTGCGATCCATCGGACGCGTAGCGGCCGACGACATTGCCAAGCGCATCGAACCCTGCGCTCATTCCGGCTTCGCGCATCAGCGCGATCAGGTAGTTGCCGGCCTGCCGGTGCTGCGGGCTGAGGTAGCGGCGCGTGATCCGCGGCGGGTCCTCGGTGAACGATGCGAGGACGTCGGCCTGCCGCATCAGTTCGGCGCCGAAATGCATCAGCCTTCGTCCTGCACGACCAGGATCGCGCGAAAATCGTTGACGTTGGTCAGCGTGGGGCCGGTGACGACGCCGTCGCCCAGCGCAGCGAAGAAACCGTGGCCGTCGTTGCGCGCGAGGCTGTCGCGCGGGCGGATGCCCAGTGCGCGCGCGCGCGCCAGCGTATCCGGACCGATCAGCGCCCCGGCGATCTCCTCCTGGCCATCGACGCCGTCGGTGTCCCCGGCGATCGCGTGGATGCCGGGCCGTCCGTCGAGGCCGATGGCGAGCGAGAGCAGGAACTCGACGTTGCGCCCGCCGCGACCGCTGCCGCGGACCGTCACCGTCGTCTCGCCCCCGGACAACAGCACGCACGGAGCCCCAATCGGCTGGCCGTGGACGGCAACCTGGCGCGCGATCCCGGCCATCGCCGTGCCCACCTCGCGCGCCTCGCCCTCGATGCTGTCGCCGAGGATCAGCGCAGCGACGCCCGCTTCGCGCGCGAGCGTGGCAGCGGCCTCGAGCGCCATCTGCGGGGTCGCGATGATGCGTGTGCGCGCATGCGAAAGCCGCGGATCACCCGGCTTCACCGACTCGCCGGCACCCGATTCCAGGATCTGCAGCACCCGAGCAGGCACGTCGATCGCGTGACGGCGCAGCACATCGAGCGCATCGGTGCAGGTCGTCGGATCGGCAACGGTCGGCCCCGATGCGATGTCGATCGGGTCGTCGCCCGGGACGTCGGACATCAGCAGCGTCACGACGTGCGCCGGATGGCATGCGGCGCCGAGCCGGCCGCCCTTGATCGCCGACAGGTGCCGGCGCACGCAAT
>DAHUXO010000071.1 GCA_027307095.1 Betaproteobacteria bacterium
GACGTCAACGAGGCCGCGATCAATGGCGTTACCCCGCTGATGGCGGCGGCGTACGCGGGCAATGCCGATTTCGTGCGCAAGCTCCTCGACAAGGGGGCCGTGACTTCCCCTGTCGATCGTGTCGGCAAGAACGCGATGACCTACGCCGCCGGCGAGGGTCACACCGACATCGTCAAGCTGCTGCTCGCCCGCGGCGTCGACCCGAACGCGGTCTACGGCAACAACCTGACGGCGCTGATGTGGGCGGCGGGCTACGGCCAGACCGACACCGTGCGCGCACTGCTCGATGCGGGTGCGCGCAAGGAACTGGTCGACAACCGCGGCAAGACAGCGCTCGAGATGGCGAGCGAGTTCAAGCACGCGCAGACGGTCGCCGTCCTGCAGGCGGCGAAACCCGGGAACTGACGGGGCGAAGCTACAGCCGCAGGCGAACGCTCGCCCCCAGGAACCAGTTGCGGCCCGGCGCAGGCTCGAAATAGCGCCCGTTGCTGTCTCCGACGATGACCGAGCCCGCGTAGTTGCGGTCGAACAGGTTGTTGAGGCGCGCAAACGCGCTCCACGTCGCGGTGCCCGCCGTCCACGTGTATCCGGCACGCGCGTTCATCACCGCGTACGCGGGCGCGGCATCGCTGTTGCGGTCGTTCACATAGAGCTTGTCGACGTACTGCGCCTCGAGCGCACTGCTGAATCCGGTCCGTCCCCCGGGCGCCCACGCGAGCTCACCGTAGGCCTCCTTCGACGGCACGCCGGGGAGGCGCGCGCCCGACGCGACGAGCGCCGGCGGCGATCCGCTCTCGTACGCGTCGACGAATTCGGCGCGCAACCAGGTCAGCGCGACATGCGCGTGCAGGCCGTGATCGAAAGGCGCATCCCACATGGCCTCGGCCCCGACCCTGCGCGTGGCGCCCGCGTTCTTGTAGGTCGTACGGCCCCCGGTCGACTGGTCGACGACAATCTCGTTGCGCGAATCGACGTGGAACACCGCGAGATTGAGGTGCTGCCGCCCGGGCAGCAGGACCTTGACCCCCGACTCCGCGGCGCGGCTGCGCGCCGGCCGCAGCGCGAAGTTGAGACCGGTCGCACCGTCGCGGTACGCGAGCTCGACGAACGTCGGCGTCTCGAAACCCTCGCCGTAGCTCGCATAGACGTTGACATCGTCGGTCGCGTGTAGCACCAGGCCCAGCACGGGGCTCGTATCTTCGAAGCTCCGGCCGCCGCTGTCGTCGGGGTTCCCGGGCGCGACGTAGTGGTCGATCGATTTGTAGCGCACGCTGCTCGTGCGCACGCCGGCAGTGCCTGACCAGCGCGTGGCGAATTCCCACTCGGCCTGCGCATAGAAATCGTGGCTGGTGACGGTGTCGTCCTCGTTACGGCGCAGGTCGCCCATCACGCCGTTGTTGTTGATGTACCCCGTCCTCAGTTCGTGCTGACTGTCCGCATCGCCGCCGACCGTCAATGTGAGCGGGCGCGCCAGCGCATTTCCGTGCCACACCAGCCGTCCGCCGACCCCGGCGTAATCGCGGTCGACATCGGGTACGCCACCCGCCGACGCCGCGAAACCTCCGGAAAAAGCGAGGTATTGACGGATCAGGCGCCTTCCGCCGTAAGCATCGACATGCAATTGCAGCGCATCGCTGAAGCGTTGATCGACGGCGGCGCCGCCCTGCACCTGGTTGATCGTCTTGCGCGTGTCGTACTGGATCGCCGTCGGGTCGACGCCGCGGGGATTGGCGCTCCACTGCGCACGCGTCAGGCCCAGCGGATCCTGCGTTTCGGGCTGATACTGGGAATTGCCGATCAGCGTGACGTGGGTCGAGGGCGCGATGTCGAAGGCGAGCTTGGCGTTCGTCAGGTCGCGGCGCGCCTGCGAGTGATCGCGAAAGCCGTCGGTGCGGAATTCGCTGCCTGCGACGACATAGCCGACGTGCCCCGCGGTTCCCGCCGCCTTGGTCCCCAGCGTCCACGTACCGTAGCTGCCCCCGCCGCCGGTGATCGTCGCAAGAGGCTCGGCCGGCGGGTCCTCGGTGAACACCGAGATCACCCCGCCGGACGCGTTGCCGTAAAGCGCCGAGAACGGACCGCGCAGCACCTCGATCCTCTGTGCCGACAGCAGGCTGAAGCTTCCCGTCTGGCCCTGGCCGTCCGGCATGGTCACCGGGATGCCGTCCTGGTAGAGCCGCACGCCGCGAACGCCGAAAGCCGCGCGTGCCCCGAAGCCGCGCGAGCTGACCTGCAGGTCCTGCGCGTAGTTCTGCCGGTTCGCCGCGAAGATGCCGGGTACGCGGACGAGCGATTCCGACAGGTTCACCTGCGGCTGGCCGTCGCGAATCTCTGCGGCGTCGATCGAATCGACCGATGCCGGGACATCGAATATCCGCTCGGCGTGCCGCGTGGCCGTCACGGTGACCGGGCCCAGCGCGGCCGGCTCGTCGCTCGCCTGCTGTGCGCGGGCGGCGGGTGCCACGACGAAGCCGACGGCAAGGGCCACGGCGGGCAGCATCCTACGTCGCCGTCCTGCGGGCCGCGCGCTGCCGTGCGTCGGCCGGGGCGTTCGGGGTTGCGTGCGGGCCATGATCGAAATCGAAAATTGGCTAGCATACGGACTCGCTCCCGAAATGACCAGCGCGCGCAGCCACGATGCGCGTGCGCAATCGGCACGCCATCGAATGCGGCACCCCCGGACGACGCGCGCAACCCATCACGCAGGCGCGCTGCTGCTCGCCGCGGCGGCGAGCCTGGTCGTTCCGCCGTCCGCGCGCGCGGACAACCCGGCCGAAGCCTTCGAGTTGCCCACGGTGCAGGTGGTGGGGACGACGCCGCTGCCCGGCCTCGGCGTCCCGCTGCGCGACGTCCCGGCCAACGTCCAGGCCTTCGGCGCCGGTGACATCGGGCGCATGCAAAGCCTGTCGCTCACCCAGTTCCTCGGCGAGAACGCGGGCAGCGTTGGCGTGGGCTCGGGGCAGGGCAACCGCTTCCAGCAGTCGCTCGATTTCCGCGGCCTGACGGCGTCGCCGCTGCTCGGCACGCCGCAGGGTCTCTCGGTGTTCCAGGACGGCGTGCGCATCAACGAGGCCTTCGGCGACGTCGTCAACTGGGACCTGTTGCCGCGTTCCGCGATATCGAGCGTCCAGCTGCTGCCCGGATCGATGCCGGCTTACGGCCTCAACACGCTGGGCGGCGCGCTGGCGATCTACACGAAAAGCGGCGCCCAGTATCCCGGCGCGTCGGCCGAGATCTCGGGGGGGTCCTGGGGCTCGCGCGAAGCGCAGTTCCAGGTCGGAGGCGCACGCGGCCGCCTCGATGGCTTCGCCACCGGCCACTTCGAGGATGACAATGGCTGGGCCGAGCACAACCCGTCGCACCTGCGGCAGTTCTTCGGCAAGGTCGGCTACCAGGACGACAGCTCCGACCTCGACGTCAGCGTCACGTTGGCCGACAACCGGCTGCAGGGCGCGCAGACCCTGCCGCAGTCGGTCCTCGACTCGCCGCGGCAGGCCTACACGTATCCCGACGAGAACGACAACAAGCTGGCGTTCGTTGCCGCCAAGGGCAGCCGCTTCCTGTCCGACGACGTGCTGGTCGGCGGCAATGCCTATGCACGGCACTATCGATCGGTCAACTTCGCGAGCAACGTCAACGACAATTTCGACAATGGCGACACACCTGCGTCGGCACCCTACGCGGCCCTCAACGACCGGTCCGACATCGACCAGAAGAGCTGGGGAGCCGGCATCCAGCTCACGTGGACCGGCAGGATCCTGCGACTGCCCAGCCAGCTCGCGGTCGGCGCGAGCGGTGACTTCGGCGACACCCGCTTTCGGCAGGACGAGCAGTTCGCGAATTTCACGGCGGATCGCGGAACTCTCGGCGTGGGCCACTTCTACCCGCTGACCGATGTCGCGCTGCGAAACGCGTACACGGGCGTCTTCGCGACCGACACGTTGACGCTCGCCCCGCGCTGGACGCTGACGGTCGCGGGCCGCTACAACCGCGCCCACGTCGTCATCGACGACCGCAGCGGAAACGACTCGGGTCTCGACGGCAACCACCGTTACTCGCGGTTCAACCCCGCGGTCGGGATCAATTACAACCCGGCGCCGGCGCTGACGGTCTATGCCGGCTACAACGAAGGCATGCGCGCGCCGACGCCGATCGAGCTTACCTGCGCAGACCCCGCGGCGCCCTGCAAGCTGCCCAACGAGTTTCTCGCCGACCCGCCGCTGGCCATGGTCGTGTCGAAGACCGCGGAGCTCGGCGCACGCGGCAAGCTGGGAACGACGACCGATTGGTCGGCCGCGCTGTTCCGCACCGACCTCGACAACGACATCGAGTTCATCGCCGCCGGTGCCGGGTCATCGAACGCCGGGTATTTCCAGAACGTCGGCAGCACGCGCCGCGAGGGCTTCGAGGCCGGCATCGCGACGCAGTTTGGACCGCTGCACGTGTCGTTGCGCTACAACCATCTCGATGCGACGTTCCGGTCGGCGTTCGCGGCCGCGTCCGCCGACAACTCGGCCGACGACGCCACCGGCGCGATCGACGTCCGTCCGGGCAACCGGATCCCGGGCATTCCAGCCGACACGATCAAGCTGCGCGTCGAATACGCGCGGGGAGCGCTATCGGTCGGCGCCGGCGTGTTCGCTGCGTCCGATCAGTACGCGCACGGCGACGAGAACAACGCCGACATCCATGGGCGCCTGCCCGCCTATGCGGTCGTCGGGCTCGACCTCCAGTACGACGCGTCGCCGCAACTGCAGCTCTATGCGCGGGTCGACAACCTCCTCGGCCGGCGCTATTACAACTTCGGATTGCTGGGATCCAACGTGTTCACCGGTCCGGGCCGCAGCTTCGGCCCCGCCAGCGGCATCGACGCCGTCTCGGAGCAGTTCCGCGCGGTGGGCGCGCCGCGAACCGTCTCGGTCGGTCTGCGCTATCGATTCGGTGCGCCCGATCCCCGCGGCTGACCGGCGAGTCCAGCGCCCTGCGAGCGCGGCAGGAGCATCACGACACAGAACGTGACCAGCGCCGTGCCCGCCATCAGCAGCAGCAACGACCGGAACCCTGCGGCCTTGACCAGCGGACCCAGCACCCAGACCGCGAGCGAGCTCGCGCCGAACGCGACGGCGAGCCGCATGCCCGACACGCGCGAGCGGACGCTGTCGTCGACATAGCGGACGATCAGCGCATCGGTGAACGGAATCGCCCCGAAGACTGCGACCATGAACGCGATCATCGATGCGTAGAAGGCCCATCCGCTCGCGCCCGCTGCGACCAGGAACAGCGGGACCTGAGCGGCGACGATTCCCGCGTAGAGCAGCTTGACCCGGACCCGATCGAGCAGCAGCCCGACCGCCACCTGCGCCAGCGCACCGGCGACGTAGACCAGCGCCAGCAGCACCCCCAGCGACGCCGGATCGTCGACGATGCCGCGCAGACGCTCGTGCAGCAGCTCGCCATTGCCGTTGGTCGTGAAGTTGTAGAGCATGCTGGCCGAGATCGACGCGACGGTCACGATCGCGAACACCTTCGCGAGCGCTCCCTTCGGGAGCATCGCATGCGTCATCGGCCGGCGCGCGGGCGCCTCGCCCTCGACAGGCGCCACGACAGCGAAAGCCAGGCCGCAGGCGAAGGCGATGAACGCGGGCGCGACGAACGCGGCGCGCCAGCCCGCGTACTTGACGAGGAAGCCCGTCATGACGGCTGCGAGCGCGACGCCGAGATTGCCGGCCAGCCCGTTGAACCCGATCGTGAGGCCGGGACGCTTCGATCCGCGCACGAGCATCGGTATGCCGACCGGATGGTAGATCGCGGAAAACGCGCCCATCAGCGTCAGCGCGATCCCGAGCTGCCATGCGCTGCGCGTCAGCGCGACGGCCAGCGCACTGACCCCCATGCCGAAGAAGAACACCAGCATCATCCGCCGGCGCCCCCACAGGTCGCCCAGACGCCCCGCGGGCAGCGAGCCGATACCGAACAGCGCGAACGCGCCGGCGCCGTAGGGCATCAGATCCTCCCAGCGCGCGAAACCGAACTCGGCCGCGATCGACCCGACCGCCGACGCGAAGATCAGCAGGAACATGTGATCGATCGCGTGCGCCAGGTTCAGCAGCAGCCCGGTTGTGCGCGGCACGCGGGTCACGGTCGGCTACCGGTCAGCCAGCGAGCGAGCGCAGCTTGTCGGCCAGCGCCTGTGGAACCTCGATGCCGTCGGTCTGGGCGCGGCGCGACAGCGCGTCGCGGCGCGCGCCCGGGAGGCGGACGCCGGGCTCCTTAGTCATCTCGGCGACCAGCGTCTCGATACGATCGAGGTAGACATCGCGGCCGGCGAGCGCGTCGGGGTCGACGACCAGGAACGCCTGGCCGATGCGCGGACGGTTGCCCTCGTCGACGAAGAACGAGCTCGCCTCGAATCCCATCGCCGCGCCGGTCAGCGCGGTGACGAGCAACTCGACGATCAGCGCCAGCATCGCGCCCTTGGCCCCGCCCATTGGCAGCATCGATCCCTCGAGCGCAGCGTTCGGGTCGGTGGTCGGGGCCCCCGTCTTGTCCAGCGCCCAGCCCAGCGGAATCGCCCGGCC
>DAHUXO010000073.1 GCA_027307095.1 Betaproteobacteria bacterium
GCGACTGCTACCTATTGTTTTTGCGAGTTTTCTCGCGGCCCATGCGTGGGCAGCCCCAACGACGCCCGATCCCGCACGCCTGAAGCTCGGTTCGGCGAACGCGCTGGTGATCGACGCCGAATCGGATCGCCCGATCTATGCGAAGGCGGCCGACGAAGTGACGCCGATCGCGTCGGTGACCAAGCTGATGACGGCAATGGTCGTTCTCGACGCGAATCAGCCGATGGACGAGCCGATCGAGATCGACAAGGACGACATCGATTACCTGAAGGGCAGCCACTCGCGGCTCGCAATGGGCGCGACGCTGTCGCGGCGCGAGATGCTGCGCCTCGCGCTGATGTCGTCCGAGAACCGCGCCGCATCGTCGCTCGCGCGGTATTACCCGGGAGGCACCGTCGCCGCGGTCGCCGCGATGAACCGCAAGGCGGCCGAGCTCGGCATGACGCACACGCATTACTCGGATCCCACGGGGTTGTCGCCGCAGAACGTGTCGACGGCCGTCGACCTCGCGAAGCTCGTGCAGGAGGCCGCGACCTATCCGCTGATCCGCCAGTTCACGACGACCCCCGAGCATTCGGTCGAGATCAACCCGACCGGCCGGACGCTGGGCTTCCTCAACTCGAATGCCCTGGTGCGCGGCCATGCCTGGGACATCATGTTGCAGAAGACCGGCTACATCAACGAAGCCGGTCGCTGCGTCGTCATGCTGGTGAACATCGCGAGCAAGCCGTTCGTGATCGTGCTGCTCGATTCGTTCGGCAAGTACACGCGGATCGCGGATGCCCAGCGCGTCAAATACTGGCTGGAGACGGGCAGGACGCTGGCGCTGGGCAAGCCCAGGCGCGCGCATGTCGCGAAAGTCAGGAATACGCACGTCAAGGCGCGTCACGTCGCGCGCGCCAGCACCAAGCCGCGGTTCATCGCAACCGCCGCCAACACCCGCCGCTGATCAGCAGCTCCAGGAACGGCCCCCTACGCTTGTGCGGCTGGCGCCGCTGCGCCGCCCCCGGAGTGGGCGCAATTCGCGCCTTGGGACGGCCCGGCGGCGCTCATGTCGAGCGGCGGTGCTGCTCGTAGAGTTCCTTCGCGTGGGCGCGCGTCTTGGACGTGATCGCGCTGCCCGCGAGCATCCGCGCGAGTTCGTCGATCCTCGCCGTCGCTGCGAGCAGCGCGAGTTCGCTCGCCACCTGCTCGCCGTCGCCGGTCCGGGCGACGCGAAAATGATGGTCGGCATGCGCGGCGACCTGGGGCAGGTGGGTCACGCACAGCACCTGGCGGCGCGTCCCGAGCGCCTGCAGCATCCGGCCCACGGTTGCGGCGACCGGACCGCCGATGCCGGTGTCGACCTCGTCGAAGACCAGCGTCGGGATATCGCCGACGTCGCCCGCCGCGACGTGGATCGCCAACGCGACGCGTGCGAGCTCGCCGCCCGAGGCCACGTGGGAGAGCGGGCCGACGGGTTGCTTCGGATGCGTCGCGATGCGGAATTCGACGCTCTCGCGCCCATGGCTCGTGGGCGCGCTCTCGGGGTTCAGCGCGATTTCCAGGCGGCCGCCCGCCATCGCGAGCTCGTGCATGGTCGTGCTCACCCGCGTCGACAGCGATTTGGCCGCGGCCTTGCGTCCCTCGCCCAGCTTGCGCGCCAGCGCGTCGTAACGGGCGAGTGTCTCGTCGACGGCTTGCGCCAGCGCGGCCGTGTCGGTCGCGTCGTCGAGGCCCCTCAGCCGCTGCGCAGTCGCCTCCTGCAGTGACGGCAGGTCTTCGTGGCGGACGCGGTGCTTGCGCGCCAGGTCGTGAATCGCGCCCAGTCGGGCCTCGACCCGCGCGAGATCCTCGGGATCGAGGTCGAGGCGCCGCTGGTAATCGCGCAGCGCGCGCGCGGCCTCGTCGAGCTGGATCGCCGCCGGGGAGACGAGATCGACGATGGCGGCGAGCGCCGGGTCGAATTGCGCCGCCTGGGTCAGTCGGTGAATCAGTTGCGCAATTCGCGTCGCCAGCGCGTCGTCGCCTTCGGAGAGGGCGATCGACGCCTGCGTCGTCGCGTCGATCAAGCCTGCCGCGTTGGCGAGGCGCCGCTGCGCCGCCGCGAGCTCGTCCCATTCGCCGGGTGCCAACGCGAGGGCAGCGAGATCGTGCTGGCGATCGGCGAGGCGCGCGCGCTCTTCAGCCGTGGCGCGCGCATTGGCCGCCGCGGCGTCGCGCCGCTCGACCGCATCGCGCCAGCCGCGCCACGCCGCCGCGACCTCGGCCGCGAGCGGCGCGAGACTGCCGTAGCCATCCAGCAGCTCGCGCTGGGCCCCGGCACCCGCCAGCGCCTGGTGTGCATGCTGGCCGTGCAGGTCGAGCAGCAGCGCGCCCACTTCTGCAAGCTGCGCGAGCGTCGCCGGCCGGCCGTTGATCCACGCGCGGCTCTTGCCCTGCGCGTCCAGCACGCGGCGCAGCAGCAACTCGGTGCCGGATTCGAGCTCGCGCGCCGCGAGCCAGTCGCGCGCGGCAGTCTGCGTGCCGACGTCGAAGGCCGCCGCGAGCTCGGCACGCGCCGCCCCCGGCCGCAGCTGGCGCAGTTCGAAGCGGTCGCCCAGCAGCAGCGCAAGCGCGTCGAGCAGGATCGACTTGCCGGCGCCCGTTTCGCCGGTGAGGACCGAGAAGCCGGCGTCGAACTCGACGTCCAGCGCGTCGACGACCACGAAGTTGCGTATCGACAGCAGGCGCAGCATGCGATCAGCGGCGACCCCGCACGCAGGCGTCGCCGGCCCGCGGGTTGGGAGCGCGCGTCATCGGGGCGTGCCGCCGGGATTGAGCCGCTCCGGTGTCTCGCTCCAGTGCAGCTTCTGCCGCAGCATCGCGAAGTAGTCGTACTGCTCGGGATGCAGGAAGCGCGCCGTGTGAGGCGCACGCTGCATCGATACGCGATCGCCTTCGGCGAGATCGAAGTGCGCCTGCCCGTCGCAGTGGACGGCGGCATCGCGTCCGCGGCTGACGCTGATTGCGATCGTCGCGCTGTCGGGCACTGCGATGGGCCGGTGGGTCAGCGCGTGCGGCGCAACGGGGACCAGCGCGAAAGCGGGTACCGCCTGCGCGATGATCGGGCCGCCCGTCGACAATGCGTACGCGGTCGACCCGGTGGGCGTGGCCACGATCACGCCGTCGGCGCGCATCGCGTAGACGAAGCGGCCGTCGATCTCCACCACGCATTCGATCATCGAGCCGAGTCCGCCGCGGTTGACGACGACCTCGTTCAGGGCGAGCGCCTCGGCACGGGTGCCGTCGCCGCGCAAGACCGTTGCGGTGATCAGCGTGCGCCGCTCCTCGACATGGCGGCCGTCGAGCATCGCGCCGAGGGTCAGCTCGACTTCAGCCATCGGGATGTCGGTCAGGAACCCGAGCCGGCCCAGGTTCACGCCGATCAGCGGCACGCCGTGGGGGGCCAGCGTGCGGGCAACCGACAGCATCGTCCCGTCGCCGCCGAGCACGATGGCGAGATCGGTGGCGCCGCGCAGCGCCTCGTCGGAGAGTACGGGTGCGTCCTGCGCACCGACGAACCGGGCGGTCTCCGCGTCGAGCGCGACGGTGTGCCCGCGTCTGCGCAGGAAGCCGGCAATGCGGTCCAGCGGCTCGATGATCCCCGGGTCGCCGTGACGGCCGATCAGCGCCACCCGGGCGAAACGCGGCGGGGCGGGGCTTGCGGGGGCAGGGGCGGGCATCCGTCGATTAAACCATACGGACGCTGCCGCACGGGGTCGGCCTCATGGCCGGTGTAAGCCGCCTGGCAGCCCCCGGCGACGATTGCGCGACGCGCGGTAGACTACCGGCACGGTGGGCGCCGTCACGGCGCCGCCGCCCATGAATGGCCATGCTGGACCCTCGTGCCCAACACCTGCTGAAGACGCTCGTCGAGCGCTACATCGCCGAAGGGCAGCCGGTCGGCTCGCGCGCGCTTTCCCGGCATTCGGGGCTCGAATTGTCGCCGGCGACGGTGCGCAACGTGATGGCGGACCTCGAGGAGCTTGGTTTCATCACCAGCCCCCACACGTCGGCCGGGCGGGTACCGACCCCGCGCGGCTACCGGTTCTTCGTCGACAGCCTGATGGTCGTGAAACCGCTCGAGCAGGTCGAGATCCACCGGCTCGAAGGGGAGCTGAGCGCCGATCGCCCGCAGCAGATCGTCAGCACTGCAGTCTCGCTGCTCTCGCAGCTGACGCAGTTCGCGGGCGTCATCGTGACGCCCAGGCGTCGCGACGCGGCTTTCCGGCACATCGAGTTCCTGCGCCTTTCCGAGAAGCGCGTGCTGCTGATCGTCGTCACCCAGGATGGCGACGTGCAGAACAGCATCCTGCATACCGAGCGCACGTATACGCCGTCGCAGCTCGTGGAGGCGACGAACTTCTTCAACCAGAATTTCGCCGGCCAGCCGCTGACGGCGATCCGCGGGCGCCTCGCCGACGAATTGCGCGCGCTGCACGACGATATCGCCGGCCTGATGAAAGCGGCGGTCGATGCCGGCGAGGGCGCGCTGGCGGAGGGCGAGGCGCTGGTCGTCACCGGCGAGCGCAACCTGCTCCACGCCGACGATCTCGCGTCGAACATGCAGCGCCTGCGTCGCCTGTTCGACCTGTTCGAGCAGAAGACGTCGCTGCTGCACCTGCTCGACGTTTCGCAGCGCGCGCAGGGCGTGCAGATCTACATCGGCGAGGAATCCGGCCTGGTGCCCCTCGACGATTGCAGCGTCGTGACGGCGAGCTACGAGGTGGGCGGGCAGGTGATCGGCACGCTGGGGGTCATCGGGCCGACGCGCATGGCCTACGAGCGAGTCATTCCGATCGTCGACGTCACTGCCAAGCTGCTGTCGAACGCGCTCGCTCGCGAGCTCGGCGACGACTGACTCGCGGGCCGTCGGGCGCCAGCCTCACACCGTCCGCGAATTGAACGCGCTCAGGTATTACCGGCGGCGCGTGTCGAACGCAGTCGGAAAAATGCGCGCCAGGGGCTACGGGCTCGTCTCGTCTCTCCTGTTCCACCTCCCCCAAGCGGCGCTGCTGCGAAGCTGGCGCATCGTGGCGCGCGGCCCGAACCGCAGCCGCATCTTCCGGTTCTTCAACGAGCGCGCCCTGCGGCGCATGCACGGCGCCGACGATGCGCACACGGCGGGCGGGCATTTCTACGTGATCGTGATGCCGGGAACGCTGCATTTTCTGCTGCCCTGCCTCGCCCTGGTTCCGGAGGGTGTACGCGTGCGGCTGATCGCCAACGGTGCCCGCAAATGGGAGAGCCGTCTCGTCGCGCGCTGGTTCCCGCGATTCCCGATGTGCCGGCTGCGCACGCTTCCCGCGACCAGCCTGACCCACGGCGATGTCATCACGCTCCTGCTCGACACCAACAGCGGCAATTTCGGCCCGCTCGACCACGATTGCTACGTTTTCGATCCCGGGATATTCCAGGACCTCGAGCCCGCCGCGCATCAGTGCCTCACCGCGATCTACGGTGGCGTCAGCGAAAAGACCGGGTTGTCGTACCCGGAGACCTATTTCCTGTACCTCTCCACGCCGGTCCTGCAGGGCATCGCCAGGCGCTACCATGTCGATGCGCGGAACTATCGCGAGGTCCCGGACCATCTGCGACCGGTCGTCGAGCGCATGGGCCTCGGCCGCGGCGTGTTCGTCAAGGACCATGCGACCTTCTTCGACACGCTGCACCTGATGCTGACGCTTGCGATCGCGGAGGGCTACGACATCCGTTTCCTGCAACGGGTCAATGGCGACTCGATCGCCCATCTCGGCGGCACGAGCTGGAAAACCTCCGAAACCAAGGATTTGATCGAATGCTATCTCGATTGGCGCTTTCTGGACCTCGTCGGCGACGACGGCCTGAGCCGGCGCTATGCTCGGCGCTTTCGCCCGTTCCGGTCGGCGGCGCAGGTGCGCGCGTCGATGCCCATGACGCCCGAGGCCCATGCCATGACGACCCGCATCGATGACCTCGTAGGCCGGGTGAGCGGATCCGTCGCAAGCTGCAGGCCGGGGTCGGCCGCCGGCGCACCCGTACCGCAACTCAACTGAGCCGCCAATGTCCTACCGCCCTGAACCCCCGTTTTCGCACGACCGCATCGCGCGCACCGGCGTGCTGCTGGTCAACCTCGGCACACCCGAGGCGCCGACCGCGGCCGCCGTTCGGCGCTACCTGGCCGAGTTCCTGAGCGATCCGCGTGTCGTCGAGATTCCGCGCATCGTCTGGTGGCCGCTGCTGCACGGTCTCATCCTGCGCACGCGGCCGTCGAAATCGGCCGAGCGCTACGAGAAGATCTGGACCCGCGACGGGTCGCCGCTCGCCATCCATACGGCCAAGCAGAAAGTCCTGCTGTCGGGCTGGCTCGGCCAGCGGCTCAAGGAGCGCGGGCTTCCCGCCGACCTCTGCGTCGTCGATTACGCGATGCGCTACGGCGAGCCGTCCGTCGGCAGCGTCATCGACCGCCTGCGCGCGGCCGGCTGCGCGCGGATCCTGGTCGTCCCGATGTACCCGCAATACGCGGCCAGCACGACGGCCTCGGTCGTCGATGCGGTCGCCGCTCACGTCGGACGGATCCGGCGCATTCCCGGTCTCCGGTTCATCGACACCTTCCACGATGACCCCGGTTACATTGCGGCGCTGGCCCAGGCGGTCAACGACTACTGGACGCGGCACGCGCGCCCCGAGCACCTGCTGCTGTCGTTCCACGGAGTACCCCGCGCCACCCTCGACCGGGGAGATCCCTACCACTGCCATTGCCACGCGACGGCCCGGCTGCTGGCGCGGGAACTGGGGCTCGAGTCCAGGCAATGGTCGATCGCCTTCCAGTCGCGCTTCGGCCGGGCACGTTGGCTGACCCCCTACACGTCGGACACCCTTGTCACTCTCGGCAAGGCGGGAACGCGCCGGGTCGACGTCTTCTGCCCGGGCTTCGTCGCCGATTGCCTGGAGACGCTGGAGGAGATCGCCATCGAGGGCAAGGCGGCGTTCGCCGGGGCGGGAGGGGGCGAGTTCCACGTGATTCCCTGCCTCAACGAGCACCCGCGCTGGATTTCGGCGCTGACCGACCTGGTGCTCGCCAACCTGGAGGGTTGGCTTGCGCCCCCGCCCGATGCCGCCCAGCGGGAGACGATCCAGCTTCGGGCCAAGGCACTGGGGGCCAAGGTCTAGCCGGGAAACGGTGACGAAAAACAGGGACGCACCACGTTTTTCGTTCGAAAAACGTGGTGCGTCCCTGTTTTTCGTCCCTTGAAACGAGTGTCGGCGGCCCCAGATGCCGTCGGTCAGTCACGTTCCTCGCGACCCATTCCAATGACCGCCTCCGAATCTTCCAGCCCGGACGCCCCGTCCGACCTCCACTCCCCGCCGCCCACAGACCAGCGCGATGCCCAGGCAGCCGCCGACCGCGCCCCCGACGATCCGCTGCGCAAGGCCTTGGCCGAGGCCGCCGAGATGAAGGACGCCTGGATGCGCGCACGGGCGGAAACCGACAACCTGCGCCGCCAGGCGCAGACCGACGTGGCCAAGGCGCACAAGTACGCGATCGAGAAATTCGCTGGCGACCTGCTGGCGGTGAAGGACGCGCTCGAGCAGACCTTGGCCGCCGGGGTGTCGGTGCCGGCCGAGACGCTGCGCTCGGGGGCCGAACTGACGCTGAAGAGCCTCGCCGCCGCCTTCTCGCGCGCCGGGATCTCGGAGATCGATCCCGTGGGCCAGAAGTTCGACCCCCACTCCCAGCAGGCGATGCAGGCGGTCGAGAGCGACCAGGCGCCCAACACCGTCGTCACGGTGTTCCAGAAGGGCTACCTGATCAACGACCGCGTGCTGCGCCCGGCGCTGGTGACAGTTGCCAAGGCCCGAGAGGCCGCGTCCGGGACCGCCACCGACGAACGATCCGCGTGAATGCGCCCCCACCGGTTGATTCGAGCCCCCTAAGTCCCAATTTTCATGGTCAGACAATTCCCTTAGCGGCACGGAGACCTTTCAAATGAGCAAAATAATCGGCATCGACCTCGGGACCACGAACAGTTGCGTCGCCGTCATGGAAGGCGGTCAGCCCAAGGTCATCGAGAACTCGGAAGGCACACGCACGACGCCTTCGGTCGTCGCCTACGCCGACGACGGCGAGATCCTGGTCGGCGCACCGGCCAAGCGGCAAGCGGTCACCAACGCCAAGAACACCGTGTACGCCGTCAAGCGCCTGATCGGCCGCCGCTTCGAGGAAAAGGAAGTCCAGAAGGACATCAACCTGATGCCCTACCGGATCGTCAAGGCCGACAACGGAGACGCCTGGGTCGAGGAGCGCGGCAAGAAGATCGCGCCGCAGCAGGTCTCGGCCGAGGTGCTGCGCAAGATGAAGAAGACCGCCGAGGACTACCTCGGTGAGGAGGTGACCGAGGCGGTCATCACCGTGCCCGCGTACTTCAACGACTCGCAGCGCCAGGCGACCAAGGATGCCGGCCGCATCGCCGGTCTCGAGGTCAAGCGCATCATCAACGAGCCGACGGCGGCCGCGCTGGCTTTCGGCCTCGACAAGCGGGAAGGCGACCGCAAGATCGCGGTCTACGACCTGGGCGGCGGCACCTTCGACATTTCGATCATCGAGATCGCGAACGTCGAGGGCGAGCACCAGTTCGAGGTGCTGTCGACCAACGGCGACACGTTTCTGGGCGGCGAGGACTTCGACCAGCGGATCATCGAGTACATCGTCAGCGAGTTCAAGAAGGAGCAGGGCGTCGACCTCAAGAACGACGTCCTCGCGCTGCAGCGCCTGAAGGAAGCCGCCGAGAAGGCGAAGATCGAGCTTTCCAGCTCGCAGCAGACCGAGATCAACCTGCCGTACGTGACCGCCGACGCCTCGGGTCCGAAGCACCTGTCGATCAAGATCACGCGCGCCAAGCTCGAGTCGCTGGTCGAGGACCTGATCGAGCGCACGATCGAGCCCTGCAAGACCGCGATCAAGGACGCGGGCGTATCGCTTTCCGACATCAGCGACGTGATCCTGGTCGGTGGCCAGACGCGCATGCCCAAGGTGCAGGACACCGTCAAGGCGATCTTCGGCAAGGATCCGCGCAAGGACGTGAACCCGGACGAGGCGGTCGCCGTGGGTGCTGCGATCCAGGCGTCGGTGCTGGCCGGCGAGCGCAAGGACGTGCTGCTGCTCGACGTGACGCCGCTGTCGCTGGGCATCGAAACGCTGGGCGGCGTGATGACCAAGCTGATCCAGAAGAACACGACCATCCCGACCAAGGCGACGCAGGTCTTCTCGACTGCCGACGACAACCAGGGTGCGGTGACGATCCACGTGCTGCAGGGCGAACGCGAGCGCTCGTCGGGCAACAAGAGCCTCGGCCAGTTCAATCTCGAGGGCATTCCCCCCGCACCGCGCGGCATGCCGCAGATCGAGGTCACGTTCGACATCGACGCCAACGGCATCCTGCACGTGTCGGCGAAAGACAAGGCGACCAGCAAGGAAAACAAGATCACCATCAAGGCGAACTCGGGCTTGAACGAGGACGAGATCCAGCGGATGGTCAAGGACGCCGAGGCCCACGCCGAGGAAGATCGCAAGCTGATGGAAGTCGTGCAGGCGCGTAACGGCCTGGACGGGCTGGTGCACAGCGTCAAGAAGTCGCTCGCTGAATACGGCGACAAGGTCGGCGCCGACGAGAAGGGCAAGATCGAAGTCGCACTGAAGGATGCCGAGGAGCTCCTGAAGGACAAGGACGCGGGCAAGGAAGCCCTCGAGGCGAAGGCCGAGGCGCTCGCCACCGCGTCGCAGAAGCTCGGCGAAGCGATGTACGCGCAGGCGCAAGCCGCTCAGGGAGGTGCAGGCCAGGGACCTTCGGGCGAGGGGCCGGCGGGCCAGGGCGCCGGATCCAAGGGCGGGGACGAGAAAGTCGTCGACGCCGAATACACGGAGGTGAAGGATCGCAAGTGAAGCACTTGCGATCCTGATCACCTCCTGCGATATTCCGTCATGATCCGGGGCAACGCGCAGGCGTAAGTCGGCGCGTGGCGGAGTATCTGGCCGAGTTCAACGTGGCGCCCGTCGGCGCCGGTTAACTCGGCCGTTTTGCATCGGGACGTATCGGTAGGCATTGGGCAATTGCGCCGGGCCTTGCTTCAGCAGGTAGTTTTGGTAGCGCCGGAATCGGCATGCGGCAGGGGAGCCGCCTGATCATCCATGTCCAAACGCGATTTCTACACGATCCTCGGCGTCAATCGCGACGCCTCCGACGACGACATCAAGAAGGCTTATCGCAAGCTCGCGATGAAGCATCACCCGGACCGCAATCCGGATGACAAGCAATCCGAGGACAAATTCAAGGAGGCGAAGGAAGCGTACGAAATCCTGACGGATTCGCGCAAGCGCGCTGCCTACGACCAGTTCGGGCACGCCGGCGTCGATCCTTCGATGGGATTCGGCGCCGGTGCGGCCGGTGCCCGGGGTGGCGAGGGCTTCGGCGGTTTCGCCGATGCGTTCGGCGACATCTTCGGGGAGATCTTCGGCCAGCAGCGCGGCCGCGGAGGCGGCAGCGGCATGTACCGTGGCGCCGACCTGCGCTACAACCTCGAACTGTCGCTGGAGGAGGCCGCGCGCGGCGCCGAGATCAAGATCCGCATTCCGACGATGGACGAATGCGGCACCTGCCACGGCAGCGGCGCCAAGCCCGGGACGCAGCCGAAGACCTGCTCGACCTGCCACGGCCGCGGCGAGGTCCGCGTCTCGCAGGGATTCTTCTCGATCCAGCAGACCTGCCCGCAGTGCCACGGCACCGGGAAGATCGTCGCCGAGCCCTGCCCCGACTGTCATGGCGCCGGACGCACCAAGAAGCACAAGACGCTGTCGGTGAAGATCCCCGCCGGCGTCGACCAGGACGATCGGATCCGCCTGTCGGGCGAGGGCGAAGCCGGGATGAACGGGGGGCCGCCCGGCGACCTTTACGTCGTCATCGGACTCAAGCCGCACGCGGTGTTCCAGCGCGAGGGTGCCGACCTGCATTGCGAGATGCCGATCAGCTTCACCACGGCGGCGCTGGGCGGCGAGATCGAGATCCCGACGCTCGATGGCCACGCGAAGCTGAAGATTCCCGCCGAGACGCAGACGGGCCAGGTGTTCCGCCTGAAGAACAAGGGGATCCGCCCGGTGCGCGGCTCGGTGACCGGCGACCTGTACTGCCACGTGTCCCTCGAGACGCCGGTCAAGCTGACGTCGAAGCAGAAGGAGTTGCTGCGCGAGTTCGAAGCGAGCGTCCAGCAGAATCCCGACGCCCACAGTCCGCGCGCCAAGAACTGGTTCGACAGGGTCCGCGAGTTCTTCGGCACCTAGGGAAACGCGGGGATGTGCGGGTCGATCCCGCGATCCTCGGCTTCGGGGTGCCTGAGCCTCAGGTTCTCGCGAACCTCGGCGACGCGGCGCTCGGGAATGTCCGCCATGACGAGCAGCTTTCCCTGCTCGATCGCCTGCGAGAACTGCGCCAGCCGCGAGTTGGGCACCGAGCTGCCGACCATGCTCGCGACCCAGCTTCCGAACAGGCCGCCGGCGAGGCCGGCGCCCAGCACGGCCACGATCTGCCAGCGATCGTCGGTCACCACCAGGCTCACGAGCAACGCGCCGACGATCAGTCCGAGCACGGTGCCGAGCGCCAACCCGACCTGCGCACCATGCACGAGATCGGATTTCTGCAGGTGGCTGGCCTCGTGCAGGCCATCCATCGGCGTTCCGCGCCTTGCCAGGAAGTGGATGTGTCGTTCCTCGACACGCGCGAGCAGCAGGTCGTCCATCATTCGGCGCGCGCTGGCGGGGTCGGGCAGGAGGAAATAGAGCCTGCGACGCATGGTGCCCTCCTACGTCGGGTTGTTGTCCGGACACTCTACGGCGGCGACACGTCGCCTGCAAGCAGGTTGGGCAGCGACCTGCTAGGATGCGTTCCGTCGCAAGACGACTGCCTTAGGTAGCGCGTGATGAAAAGGATATTCGCCCTGGCCCCGGCGGCGACGCTGTCCAGGAAAGTCGCACCGGGCTGCATCGCCGACCGCGGGAAGCGCTTCGGCGCGAAGCCCTCGACTTTCGGCGCCAACACGCAGGACGCGGGACCGTCGCTCGAGTCCGAGAAGGACATCGTCGGCTGCCGGGGCGTGTTCAACACGTCGCCGTCCAACCACGACGGCATGGACGAACGCGCGAGTGCTCGTCACGATCCGCAGCGGCAGGTTCCGGCTGTTGCGCGAGTGACATCCCGCGCCGCCGCGCCGCGCAACGCCATGTCCCGATGATGCGGATCGTCGGCATCCTGCTTGCTGCCGGGCGCGGATCGCGTTTCGGCGGCGACAAGCTGCTTGCGCCGTTGCCCGCGCCCGCCGCCGGTGTCCCCGCAGGCACGCCCGTCGGCATCGCTTCCGCGACACATGTGGCGCAGGCGCTTGCCGAGGCGATCGTTGTGCTGCGCCCCGGTCACCCCGACCTCGCCGCCGCCATGCTCGCGGCGGGCCTGGCGACCGTCGAATGCGCGAACGCCGACGACGGCATGGGGGCCACGCTCGCCTGCGGCGTGTCGGCAACGCGCGACGCCGACGGCTGGGTCGTGGCGCTTGCCGACATGCCCTGGATCCGGCCGGTCACGATCGCGTCGGTCGCGGCGGCGCTCGCGGCAGGTGCCGACATCGTCGCTCCGGCCCACCGGGGCGAGCGCGGGCATCCAGTGGGTTTCGCGCGGCGCCATCGCGATGCGCTGATCGCCTCGGGAGGCGACGCGGGTGCGCGCGAGCTGGTCGCGGCGAGCCGCGAGACCCTCACACTGGTGGAGGTCGACGATCCGGGCGTGTTGCGCGACGTCGATGTGCCGGGCGATCTCGCGTCACTGCCATAGCCCCGGCTGGTGCGTCGACGTGGCGAGCGAGCGCTCGCGCTCGTGCCACCAGGCGCGGAACTCGTCCTCGGGCAGTGGCGGAGCGTAGAGGAAGCCCTGGGCTTCCTCGCAGCCGTGGCTCCTGAGGAACTCGGACTGCGCAGCGGTCTCCACCCCCTCGGCGATGCAGCGCAGTCCCAGCGAGTGCGCCATCGCGATGATTGCCTGCGTGATCGCGTCGTCGTTCGAATTCTGGCCCAGACCGTGCACGAAGCGCTGGTCGATCTTGAGGCCGTGCAACGGCAGGCGCGCGAGATACGACAGGCTCGAATAGCCGGTGCCGAAATCGTCGATGGTGATCGAGACGCCCATTTGCTTCAGCTTGACCAGCGTTGCAACGGCTCGCTCGGGGTGCGTGATGATGATGCTCTCGGTGATCTCGAGGTCGAGGTAATGCGAGGGCAGGCCGCTCGTCCGCAGCGCATCCTCGACGGTCGCAATCCAGTCCTCGTGCTGCAGCTGCTGGACCGAGAGGTTGACCGACAGGCGCAGGAGCAGGTCCTGGCGATGCCACTGCATCACCTGGTGGCAGGCATCGCGCAGCACCCGCGCGCCCAGGGCCTGGATCATTCCCGATTCCTCGGCGATCGGAATGAAGTCCGAAGGTGAGATCACGCCGCGCTCGGGATCGCGCCAGCGCAGCAGCGCCTCGACGCCGCAGGCCCGCCCGCTGCGCATCTCGATCTGCGGCTGGTAGACGAGGAAGAACTCGTCGTCCATCAGCGCGCGGCGCATGTCGGTCTCGAGCTGCAGCCGCTGCTGGACCCGCGCGTTCATCTCGGCCTCGAAGAAGCGGTAGGCATTGCGCCCGCCTTCCTTTGCGGCGTACATCGCGGTGTCGGCCTGCTTGATCAGCGTGCCGCCGTCATGGGCGTCCAGCGGGTAGATCGCCACGCCGATCGAACACGTCAGGGTCGGGGTCTGGTCCGACAGCCGGAACGGGGCGAGCAGCGACTCGCGGATGCGCTGGATCACCGCGAGCACCTCGAACGAACCCTGTGCGGGATCGAGGCCGGGGACCACGACGACGAATTCGTCTCCTCCCAGTCGGGCGACGGTGTCGCTCTCGCGCGTCGCGCCTTCGAGGCGCTGGGCGATCGCCTTGAGCAGCTGGTCGCCTGCGTCGTGGCCGAGCGTGTCGTTGATGCGCTTGAAGTGGTCGAAGTCGAGGAACAGGCAGCCGACGTGCGTGCCGTCGCGCTGCGCATGCGCGATGATCCGCTTGAGGCGCTGGTTGAGGAGCGACCGGTTGGGCAGCCCGGTGAGGATGTCGTGCTGGGCGAGCTTGAACGCGTGCGCGGTGGCGATCTCGAGTTCGCGCGTGCGCTGCGCGACCTGGTCCTCGAGCGTCCGCTGGTAGTTCGCGACCTGTTCCTGCGACTGCGCCAGGCGTCGCGTCATGTGGTTGAACGCGTGGGTCAGCAGCCCCAATTCGTCGGACGAGCGCGCCGGGACGCGCACATCGAGGCGGCCGGCGCCGACGGCGCGCGCGGCGTGCATCAGGCGCCGCATCGGCGCCACCAGGCGCCGCGTCAGCAGCAGTGTCATCGTGACCGCGACGATCACCAGCACGGCGACGACGGCAAGCGCCCCCTGCAGCTGATCGACGAGCAATCTGCGCTGGAGATCGAAGGTCATGCCCAGGCGGACGTAGCCGAGCGGCCCCGTCGCGGCCGCGACGCCGGTCGCGGCACCTCCGGTCGCGTTGTTGGCGTCCGGCAACGGCGTGCCGTAGCCGGACGCCAGTGCGGCGACGGGGGTCACGAGCTCGAGGTAATGGCCTTCGGGAACGACGCGATCGATGTGGCGCGTCGGCCCGGTTCGCTCGGGCAGGTCGTCGGAATCGAGCGGCGGGATGACGCCGTCGCGCAATGCCGGCGCGAGATAGCGCTCCGCGACGACCTTGCGCTGCGCGTCGAGAACGTAGACGTAGGCGAAATTCGTTTCCTCGGGGAGACTCCTGAGCAGCTGGTCGAGGCTCGCCTTGTCCTTCGTGCGCAGTCCGTAGGCGGACAGGTCGGCGAGCATCAGGCCGAGGGTCTCGCCCTGCACGCGCAGCTGATTCTCCTCGTCGATCCATTGGCGGTGGAACACGAAGGCGGTGACGGCGATCGCCGTCGCGACGATCAGCCCGATCGTCAGCAGGTTGAACTTGGTGGAACGCCGCGTCCGCACCGGTGGCAGGTCGACCTGCGCCCCGGTATCGCTGGCGAGCGGAGCGAGATGCTGTCGGTGGCGGCGCCGCATGGGGATCCCTCAGCGCGCCGTCGCCCGCACCGCACCCGTCAGGCGGTCATGACCGGGATGCGTCCGATCCGCCCCTGCCATTCGCGCGGACCCGTCTGGTGCACCGATTCGCCGGTGGCATCGACGGCGACGGTCACCGGCATGTCGGCGACGTCGAACTCGTAGATCGCCTCCATGCCCAGGTCGCCGAATGCGACGACGCGCGAGCTGCGGATCGCCTTCGAGACCAGGTAGGCGGCACCGCCGACGGCCATCAGGTAGGCGGCGCGGTGCCTGCGGATCGCGTCGATGGCGGCGCCTCCGCGCTCGGCCTTGCCGATCATCGCGATCAGCCCGGTCTTCGACAGCATCATGTCAGTGAACTTGTCCATCCGCGTCGCCGTCGTAGGGCCCGCCGGGCCCACGACCTCGTCGTGCACCGGGTCGACCGGCCCGACGTAGTAGATGATGCGGTTGGTGAAATCGACAGGCAGTGCCTCGCCGCGCGCGAGCATCTCGGCGATTCGCTTGTGGGCGGCGTCGCGGCCGGTCAGTATCCGGCCCGACAGCAGCAGGCGCTCGCCGGGCTTCCAGCTCGCAACCTCGGCCGGCGTCAGCGCGTTCACGTCGACGCGCCGCGATTGTGGCGACGGGGTCCAGCGCACGTCGGGCCAGCGTGCAAGATCGGGTGGGTCGAGCTTCGTCACGCCGCCGCCGTCGAGCGTGAAATGCGCGTGGCGTGTCGCTGCGCAGTTGGGGATCATCGCCACCGGCAGGCTCGCCGCGTGCGTCGGGTAGTCGAGGATCTTGACGTCGAGGACCGTCGCGAGTCCGCCCAGGCCCTGCGCACCGATGCCCAGCGCGTTGACCTGGTCGTGGATCTCGATGCGCAGCTCCTCGATCCGGGTCGACGGTCCGCGCGCCTTGAGCTCGTGCATGTCGATCGGCTCCATCAGCGCTTCCTTGGCGAGCACCATCGCTTTCTCGGCGCTGCCTCCGATGCCGATGCCGAGCATGCCGGGCGGGCACCAGCCGGCGCCCATCGTCGGCACCGTCTTCAGCACCCAGTCGACGATCGAATCGGAGGGATTCAGCATCACCAGCTTCGACTTGTTCTCCGAGCCGCCGCCCTTCGCCGCGATCCTCACGTCGACCGTGTTCCCCGGAACCAGGTCGAAATGGACGACTGCCGGGGTGTTGTCCTTCGTGTTCGTGCGCCTGCCCGCCGGGTCGCGCAGGATCGATGCCCGCAGCGGGTTCGCGGGGTCGAGATAGGCGCGGCGCACGCCCTCGTTGATCATGTCGGTGACGCTCATCGTCGCGTCGGCGAAGCGCACGTTCATGCCGACGCGCACGAACGCGACTACGATGCCCGTGTCCTGGCATATCGGCCGATGCCCTTCCGCGCACATCCGGGAATTGGTGAGGATCTGCGCGATGGCGTCCTTGGCCGCAGGCGACTGCTCGGCCTCGTAGGCGGCGCCCAACGCCGTGATGTAGTCGGCCGGGTGGTAGTACGAAATGAACTGCAGCGCGTCCGCGACGCTCTGGATCAGGTCCTGCTGCGCTATCGCGGTCATGGCGTGCGTCAGCGGGGGCCGTTGACGCTGTCGCGCAGGTGCGTGCGCTGGGGAAGGATGCGGTCGACCGCCGCGATCGCCATCGCCGACAGGAGGAAAGCCACGTGGATCGTCGTCTGGTAGAACAGTGTCTTGGTGTCGTAGGCCTGCGCGTTGATGAACGTCCGCAGCAGGTGGATCGAGGAGATGCCGATGATCGCCGTGGCGAGCTTGACCTTCAGCACGCTCGCATTGACGTGCGACAGCCACTCGGGCTGATCCGGGTGGCTCTCCAGATCCATTCGCGACACGAAGGTCTCATAGCCGCCGACAATTACCATGATCAGCAGGTTCGAGATCATGACGACGTCGATCAGGCCGAGGACCAGCAGCATGATCACGGTCTCGCGCCCCATCTTGAAGTCGGGGGTCGCGCCCGGCGGGGTGACGCTCGCGATGACCGCCTGGGCGGCTGCGCTGTCTCCGCCGATCGTTGCCTGGACCAAATGGACCAGCTCGACCCAGAATTGCCAGACGTAGACGCCCTGCGCGACGATCAGGCCCAGGTAGAGCGGCAACTGCAGCCAGCGGCTCGCGAAGATCAGCTGCGGCAGAGGCCGCAGGCGGGGGTCGGCACGCGGTTTCGGCGCTGTCGTCGTCATTCCATGTCCGCATCGGGGCCAGTCGGCACCTGAAAAGTCTACCATTCCGCGTTGGCGGGGGCCGCCGGCTTCGGTAGACTGAGGGCCAGAAGATTCAGGCCGCCGGCGCAAGGCTGGGGGCACATTCGATTCGCACCTGGAGGAATCCCCATGTCCACGATCCAGTCCGTCATGCAGGAAAGCCGCATCTTCGAACCGTCGCCCGAATGGGTCGCCCATGCCACGGTCAAGAAGGCCGACTTCGACGCGATGAACGCGCGGGCCGCGCGCGACTTCGAGGGATTCTGGGCGGACCTGGCGCGCGAGAACCTGCTGTGGCGCAAGCCGTTCACCAAGGTCCTCGACGAGGGCAATGCGCCGTTCTACACGTGGTTCGAGGACGGCGAGCTCAACGTCTCGTACAACTGCCTCGACCGCAATCTCGCGAACGGCAACGCCCGAAAGACCGCGATCATCTTCGAGGCCGACGACGGAAAGGTGACGAAGGTCAGTTACCAGGACCTCTATCACCGCGTTTGCCGGCTCGCGAACGGCTTGCGCTCGCTGGGGGTGAAGAAAGGCGACCGCGTCGTCGTTTACATGCCGATGTCGATCGAGGGCATAGTCGCGATGCAGGCCTGTGCCCGGATCGGTGCGACGCACTCGGTCGTGTTCGGCGGCTTCTCGGCGAAGTCGCTGCAGGAGCGCATCGTCGACGCCGGCGCGGTGGCCGTGATCACCGCCGACGAGCAGATGCGCGGCGGCAAGCCGCTGCCGCTCAAGGCGATCGTCGACGAAGCGCTCGCGATGGGCGGCTGCGAGGTCGTCCGCAACGTCGTCGTCTATCGGCGCACCGGCGGCAACATCGGCTTCGCGAAAGGCCGCGATGTCTGGCTGCACGAGCTCGTCGACAAGCAGCCCGACACCTGCGAGCCGGAATGGGTCGGCGCCGAGCATCCGCTGTTCATCCTCTACACGTCGGGCTCGACCGGCAAGCCGAAAGGCGTGCAGCACAGCTCGGCCGGCTACCTGCTGTGGGCCGCGCTGACGATGAAATGGGTCTTCGACCTGAAGCCGACGGACGTCTTCTGGTGCACCGCCGACATCGGCTGGGTCACCGGCCACACCTACATCGTCTACGGGCCGCTCGCCTGCGGCGCGACCGAGGTGGTGTTCGAAGGCGTCCCGACGTATCCGGATGCCGGGCGTTTCTGGAAGATGATCGCCGACCATCGCATCAGCGTCTTCTACACGGCGCCGACCGCGATACGCTCGCTGATCAAGGCGAACGGCGCCACCCCGTCGACGGCGCCGCAGAACTACGACCTGTCATGCCTGCGCCTGCTCGGATCGGTCGGCGAGCCGATCAATCCCGAGGCCTGGATGTGGTACTACAAGAACGTCGGCAACGAGCGCTGCCCGATCGTCGATACCTGGTGGCAGACCGAGACCGGCGGGCATCTGATCTCGCCGCTGCCCGGGATGACGGCGCTGGTGCCGGGGTCGTGCACGTTGCCGCTGCCGGGGATCATGGCGGCGATCGTCGACGAGACGGGCAATGACGTTCCCAACGGACATGGCGGGATGCTGGTGATCAAGCGGCCGTGGCCGGCGATGATCCGCACCATCTGGGGCGACCCTGAACGCTACAGGAAGTCCTATTTCCCCGACGAGCTCGGCGGCAGGCTCTACCTCGCCGGCGACGGCTCGGTGCGCGACGCCAGGACCGGCTACTTCACGATCATGGGACGCATCGACGACGTGCTGAATGTCTCGGGGCACCGGATGGGCACGATGGAAATCGAGTCGGCGCTGGTCGCCAACCCGATCGTCGCCGAGGCTGCCGTCGTCGGTCGTCCCGACGACATGACGGGCGAGGCGATCTGCGCGTTCGTCGTGCTGAAGCGCGCAGGGCCGAATGGCAGCGAGGCGGTGGAACTCGCCAAGCAGTTGCGCGACTGGGTCGGCAAGGAGATCGGGCCGATCGCCAAGCCCAGGGACATCCGCTTCGGCGACAACCTGCCCAAGACGCGTTCGGGCAAGATCATGCGCAGGCTGCTGCGCTCGATCGCCAAGGGCGAGGAGATCACGCAGGACACGTCGACGCTCGAGAATCCGGCCATCCTCGACCAGTTGAAGCAGTCGCTTTAGGCCGGGACGGCGCCGACCGCCGGCGCCGGGGTTCCTGTCAGCGCAGGCGCGCACATCGGCGCCCGCGTTCGCGTCAACGAGTGACGGTCAGCTCGGTTTTCATGCCGGCGGCGTAGTGCCCCGACTCGTTGCAGAACAGCAGGTACTTGCCTGGCTTGAGGTTCAGCGTCAGCGTTCCCGAGTGGCCGGGCGGAAGGTCGCCGACCTCGCCCAGCGAGTGCACCTTGTTCTCGTTCACCTCGGCGTTCTTGGCGTCGTAGGGCAGCGCCTTCTTGCCCGGGTCGTGCAGCACCAGGACCTCGTGCACCAGCGTTTTCGACAGGTTGACCGCCTCCAGCGTGACGCTCCCGGCCTTGACCACATGGCGGTCGAGGACGATTTCCATGCTCTTGACCGCCTGGTCGGTCGAGGGGTCCTGGAGCTTTATGTGGATGACCTGGGTTGGAACCGCGGCGTGCCCGGTCGCAGCGATCAGGAGTAGCAGGCTTGCCGCAGACGCTGCAATTCGTGCGCTTCGATGTTGCCGGCTCATGGAGCTCCTTTTCTTGGTTGTCCCGCGGCGCAAACCCTCAGACCGCGGGCGGGGCGGTGTCGGCGAACGACGGCCGCTTGCCGAGCTTTTCGGCCAGGCGGGCCAGATTCGGATACAGCTCGCGCCAGGAAAGTTCCGCATGCCGCAGGTCGAGGTAGCCCAGCGCGCATCCGGTCGCGATGTCGGCGAGCGAGCATGCCTCGCCGTAGCACCATGCCCGGTCGCCGAGCTCGCGCGCCAGCTCGGCAGTGCCGTCTTCGATCTTGCGTCGCTGGCGATCGATCCACTCGCCGCTGCGCTGGGCTTCGGGGCGCCGCCGTTCCATGACGATCGCGGCAGTCGCATCGCAGACGCCGTCGGCAAGCGCCTCCCATTTCTTGACGACGATCCGCTGGCGCGCGGGCTCCGGGATCAGGCGCGACACCGGGCTCACGAGGTCGATGTACTCGACGATCACGCGCGAGTCGTACAGGTGCGTGCCATCGTCGAGAACCAGCACCGGCAGCTTGCCGAGCGGATTCCATTCGTGCACCGGATTGCCAGGATCCATCGGCGACATGTTGACCAGCTGGTATTCGATCTTCTTTTCGGCAAGCGCGATGCGCACCTTGCGGGCGAAGGGACTGGTCGGCGAGGCAATCAGTTTCAGCACGAATGGGCGCGTCGGACGCACGTTCTGGAAAGGCCAAAATTATAGCATCGCGTCGTCGCGTCTCCCGGCGCGCGTATCGCGCCCGCGCGTATCGCGCGGACCCCGTAAGACGGGAATGTCGCGAGGTCCTGCGTGCTAAACTTGATCCAGGCAGACGACGATGGACGCAACCGAAAACGCACGCCTGACCGCGCTCTCGCCGCTCGACGGCCGCTATGCCTCCAAGGTCGACGCGCTGCGCGAGCAGTTTTCCGAATTCGCGCTGATCCGGCAGCGGATTCGCGTCGAGCTCGCGTGGCTGCTGGCGCTCGCCGACGAACCCGCGATCCCCGAGGTCGCGCCGTTTTCGGCGGATGCCAAGGCACGCATGGCCGAGGTCGGGGCCTCGTTCTCGCAGGAGGATGCGGCGCGGGTCAAGGCCATCGAGCGCAAGACCAACCACGACGTCAAGGCGGTCGAGTATTGGATGAAGGAACGGTTCGCCGACGTTCCCGAGGTCGCCGGCGTCGCCGAGTTCATCCATTTCGCGTGCACATCGGAGGACATCAACAACCTGTCCTACGGGCTCGCGCTGCGCGACGCGCGCGGGGCCGTGCTGGTGCCGATGCTCGAGGCGGTCGCCGCCGACCTGCGCGGGCTCGCGCGTGCGCATGCCGGCCTGTCGATGCTCTCCCGCACCCACGGCCAGGCAGCGACGCCGACGACGCTCGGCAAGGAGATCGCCAACGTCCATGCGCGGCTCGAGCGCCAGATTGCCGGGCTGGCGAAAGTGCCGATCAAGGCGAAGATGAACGGCGCCGTCGGCAACTACAACGCGCATGCCGTCGCGTACCCCGAGGTGGACTGGGAACGATTGGCCGCGAGGACCGTCACCGGCCTCGGCCTCGAATTCAATCCCTACACGACGCAGATCGAGCCGCACGACTGGATCGCCGAATACTGCGATGCGGTCGCACGGGCGAATACCGTGCTGATCGACCTCGACCGGGATATCTGGGGCTACGTGTCGCTCGGGTATTTCCGCCAGCGGATGCGCGAGGGCGAGGTCGGCTCGTCGACGATGCCCCACAAGGTCAATCCGATCGACTTCGAGAATTCCGAAGGCAACCTGGGACTCGCGAACGCGCTGCTGCGTCATCTTGCGGAGAAGCTGCCGGTGTCGCGGTGGCAGCGCGACCTCACCGACTCGACGGTGCTGCGCAACCTGGGAGTGGCTCTCGGCCACGCGCTGCTGGGCTGGGCGTCGCTGCGACAGGGGCTCGCCAAGCTGGAGGCCGATCCGGTTCGCATTAGCGCCGACCTCGATTCGAACTGGGAGGTGCTGGCCGAGGCGATCCAGACGGTGATGCGCCGCCACGGCCTGCCCGAGCCTTACGAGCAGCTCAAGGCGCTGACGCGCGGCAGGACGGGGATGACGGCCGAATCGTTGCGCGCGTTCATTGCCGGCCTCGCTCTCCCCGACGGCGCCAAGGCGCGCCTGCTCGCGTTGTCACCGTCGACCTACACCGGACTCGCCGAAGCGCTCGCGAAGCGCGTCTGAGGCGCGCGCGTGCCACTCCGTGGCGCAGCGCACGGACATTGCCGCGCCACCCGCTTCACGGCGACTGCCCCAATGGCGCCTCGGGTTGCGAACCAGCGCATCGTCGGGCTGCTTGCTCGGCAAGCGGTGGCCGCGTTCGACCCGAAGCGGTCTGTCGAACTGCTCCATAGCGGACGTTCGGCCAAGGCTTAATGGTCCCGGACTCAGAGGACTTGTCGGCCCGCAAGTCCTGGTGTAGGTGGCAGGGAGATCGATCCTTGCGAGATTCGATCCGACCGATTTCCGACATCAGCTAATAGCCGCCACGCGTCGCTCTGCTAGGCGCTGTGCAAGACATCGAGCGAAATGTTGAACCTGATATTGCGTTGCTCCGCTTCTGCGCTAGCGCGGGTAGGTCATTG